>CAURRL010000001.1:0-31113 GCA_963526895.1 uncultured Campylobacter sp.
CGCCGCGGTATTTAAAAAGTCCCGAGCCGTAAAACGTCCTGCCGTAAAATCCGCCCGCGACGTGAAATTTATCCATCGAATTATCGAGCAAATCCGTCACGAAAAAATAATCATCCCTTGGCGCGCGGTCGAATTGATTTTCGGGTAATGCGCTTTGGGCGATGTTTGGCGTATATGGCGGTGGAGGCGTAAAATCCTTTATCGGCTTTATGACGTCGGGATTTGCGCCGTTTGCGAGCAGCGCCGTCGCAGCCGCAGCCAGACTGATAGCTAATCTCATTTAAAATCCTTTATGATAATTATGATTTTTTGTATCAAAATATTAAAAGAATTATAGTGCAACATTCTTTTAATGGTCTTAATATGAAATAAGATATTATAAAAATAATTTGATTTTTATTTTTAAGGAATAATATAGGATTGGAATAGGTTAAAAAATTTTCAAAGGAGTTTTTCTTAAAAAGAATACTATGGTTAAAAATAGAATTATTAGACAAAAGCAGATAGTATAAAAATATTAGAGCTATTTTATAACTTATATTATTTTACAACTTATAAAATAATATAAGTTATTATATATAACAAATTATTTATATTAAAAAGTTGTTAATATAAAATAAGTTATAATTTTTAGAAAATACTTAAGGAGCTTTGTATGAGAATAGCGATAATTAATTCTAAAGGTGGAGTAGGCAAAACGCCTTTGGCTTTTAGTTTGGCAAAAGATCTGGGCTTAAATTTACAGACCAATGATAATTCTGTAATTACTCAGATATACGATAAAGCCGTGTTTTCTAATCCTTGTAAACTAGCAGATAATACAGTGTATGATTTTGGCGGTTTTGTAGCTCCTGGGGTGTTAAGTATACTAAAAGAGTGCAATATTGTAATCATGCCAGTTACTCCAAAAATAAACTCTGTTTTTAAAGCCGCAGAAACCTATAATCAAATAAAAGACTATACTAAAAATATGATGGTTTTGGTGACGGACGTTGTGAACAAGGGAGATCTGGGAACTATTATAGAGGCCTTGAAGGGAGCTGGATTTAAAAACGACGTCGAATACATGCTTTTAAAAAGATCGGCGATATTTGAAAACGCTATTGCAAACGGCATGAGCTTTGCAGAGCTCTATAATCAAAACGGTTTATCAAGATCACAGTATAAAGACTTCTATTTGCAATACTATAAAATTATCGAGTACATAAAAAATAAGGCCTAGCATGAAGAATCTTTCAAATTTTAAACTAAACGACGAGGTTGCTACCGGATTTGCGGAGGCGGACGATCAAACGGCGAAACTAGACAAGATCTCGGAGTTAGAGGCTGTTCTAGCCAAGTATAAAAAACTAGGACGCCCAAAATCCGAAAATCCACCGACTCGTCAGATGACGGCCTATTTGTCTGATGATGAGATGGAGTTTCTAGCCAAAGAAGCCAAAGAAAAAGGCATCAGTAAAAATCAAATACTTAGAAATTTAATAACTAGGCAGATGAATGGATAGGGCGAAAGTTCTCAGCAAGCAAGGCAAAAGTTCTATGAGGTTTAAAAAAATGCTACAATATAGCAAAAACAGAGGTAAAAAATGCCGAAATTAGATGAAGCAAAAGAGCGACTAGGGCTGTTAAAATTTTATATCGGATTTTTTATGACCGCTTTTGCTGCTCTTGTAAGCTGGATCGCTACGCATTATAAAAATTTTGATGATGCGATTATTTTTTACGGGGCTTGCGGAGTCGCCGTCGTCCTTTTTATTGGTATAATTTTAGGCACTATGCATGCCAAAAAAATTTTAAAAGAAATTAGAGAATTGAAGAAATAGGAGGATAAAATGAGTTCGTTTGTGATCGCTTTCTTTATGGTTGTTAGTGCGATTATTATATGCTGGTCGGCTTTAAGGTCTGTGCAGTCGGAGTAATATTGGCCTATACGTTCCGTTGGTCTTGCTGGCTAGTTTCGTCGTCGGCTACTTGTGGATAAAGAGCGGCAAAAAAATACCCGATTTTTTTCTAGTTCGCATTTTGCGCGGCTAAGCTCTTCAAAAAGTTTTTCATATTGCGGTCGAATTCTTCAAAGAGTATATATTCTATTTCGCCGCGATCGTCTGCGGCGATGATTTTCTCAAGCTCTTTTTGATCTGCTTCGTTTAAGCCGGGTTCGTCCTTGATTGTCGTCATTTAGTCTCCGTATCTCTCGAAAGTATTTTTAAAGTGCTTGAAATTGTCAAATCTCATTACGGTCGAGTATTCGTCATCGACGTTGAAAAGCTTGACTTCTATTTGCTCCCCGCTTTGCTCGAAGCTTTGAATTTTTAGTATATCCGTGACGTTCATTTTTTCGTTGTATATGCGTAGGTATCTGCCTATGTACGGGTCAAAGTCATTGACGGCTTTGCCCGTGATAGGATTGCTGCGCTTTAACTCTCTAAGCATATCCTGGCGCTTGATGTCGCTCGCGATCGTGTCTAAATTTCGGCGATTCTCTTTTTTGTCGTGCTCGATGTCGCTTATAGGCTGCGGCTCAAAGTAGAATTCTAGCGCATCGATATTTCGCCCGCTTTTAATCTTTTTTATCATAAGCCCCTTAAACGGTGCTCGTCGCTGATCAAACAGGTTGCGTTCTGCTGATAGTTCTCTTATTGCTGGCTTTAAAATTTGCTGGTCTATATTGCACGCTTGATAGCTTTCGGGTATCCCTAAAAGCTCCTTGAAGTCTTTATATTTAATATGCCATAAACCAGTTTGCCTAAACTGCTTCAAATATCGATAAATGGTCTTTGCATACGTCCCGCTAAGCCCCACAAACTCGGCTAATTCATACCTTGTCCAGCCTTTTAGTGGGCTTGAAATATAGCGATCCTTAAAACCTTGTGATACCTGAACTCTTAAAATTCTATTTTTGGTGTCTGTTTCAAGCATGGGAAAAATAATCTCTTGCCGTAAATCCCCTTCATCATTGATTTCATACCGAAATTTAAACTCTTGCAGCTTACCGAGCTTATCTAAGATTTCTTTTCGATAGCTACTGCTGTCAGCTACTTGAGCCAACTCGAATACTTTATAAAAATCAAGTTCTAATATGTAGCCGTCCGTATTTCTAAACTGTTGCAAGATAGTAAAAAATACGTTTTGTTGCGCTTCCGTGAGAGTATTAAATTTTAGCTCGTGTAGCTCGTTTGAATATTTAACGACTTCGTTCATACAATAATCCATATATTATTTTATTATTGTATTATATAAAAAATAGAATAATAAATCAATACCATATATTATTTTTTATAATAGAAAAGTAGCGGAAAATCTATTATTGTATTTCGGAAAATCTATTATTGTATAAAAGGAAAATCTATTATTGTATTTCGGAAAATCTATTATTGTATGATGTCTAAACCCCTTGGTATCACGGCTCTAGCGAGACCCTAAAAGATATAAAAGAATTTAAAAAAGAGGTTAAAAGAAAACTTCGTCGCAAAAAATCGCAAAAATTGGCTTAAACACAATCGGAACCGGGGCGTGTGTACGTGCTTGTGCTTACGCACTGCGCACCGCCCCCTTACCCCCTATTCCGCCTTGCTTATGCGCTAAAGCGCCGCAAGGCTACCTCTTTTAGAGGATAATGTGAATTATCTGCTCAGCCCCATACCGCTACCGCTACGTTTGCGCTTTTCTCGGTCTTGCTCCTCTTTTTGCTCGAGAATCAGTCGTTTTGCATGCTCGATAAGGTTGCCAATAGTTGATTTAGCTCGCTGGAATAGCTGTTCAACTGCTCTTCTTGCGTCTTGATATAGTTCTCGTATCGCGTCATCTCTTTTTCTAATAGCTCGATATTCTGTCCATTGCTTTGTATTTTCTTCGTCAAGTCGTCTATAACGCTCTCGTATTCGTTCTTGATGTTCTGCAGCAGCTCGTTGATTTCTTTTTCGTCTGTCGCTTTCCAGTCGTTTAGCCTCATCGCTAGATCGTTGCTGTAGTCTCGCTCTTGTTTCAACTCTAGGAGCAATTGCTTGACCTGCTGCGTCAATCTCTCGTTTTCTGTTATCAATTCCTCTTCTAATACCGTCATCATCGCTTAATCCTCGATCGTCTTGATGTGTATGTAAGCCATATTGCCATCCGTTTGCACTTTCTCTTTGGGTATTTCGAGGAAATAATTGGTCGCTTTTTTGCTCTTGGTTCTCTCGACGTATCTCATTTCCTGCGGAATTTGCCACTGCGTCGCCGGGTTTATTTTGTTCCAGGTTATCCATATGCCCGAGCCTGTTCCGATCAGCGCGAATAATATTGCCGTTAGAGCCAAGGTCGTCCATTTGTAGGCGTTGGTCTGCTTGGCTGAGTCTTCTATCTTGCTGAATGTCGATTCGGCTTTTTGCTCGATGCTTTCTAGTTTTGAGTTCAAATTCTCCGATATTGTATTCATCTCGCCTTGATACAAGTTCGTTAATTTGGTTTCGGTATTGTTGAATTTCTGATTGAATATCTCGGTTATGATATTGACGTATTCTTCGGATTGTTTCTGCGCCGCGCTCTTCAAGCTCTCTAGCGTCTTTGAAATCTGCATAAATTCCTCCTTGAAGTCTATTTTTTTTGGTGCTGCCCGGCAGGATCACAGTGATCGAGTTTTTAGTCTCCCGGCTGATTTGTATATTTTCATCGCGTAGCAGTTCTAGCATTTGAGCCCTGCTTTTGATTATTCCAGCTTCTACTAGCTCGTGTAAGGTTTTATCCAAAGCTTCAACGTTTGCGTAGTTTTTAGGGTCTTTTTTGCTTGCGCTTATAGTATTTTTTCTGCCAGGATCGTCAGGATCGCTAAAGCCGTATTCGAGATTTACGGCTTTTTTCCAAAGATCGATCCTGGTAAGGTCGGGTTTTGAGTAGAAAAACGGATTAAAGCTCGTTCCCGTGACCAGGTCTATTTTCGGAATGATGAAATTTAGCTCCAGCCTACCGCCTTTGTCTTCGTGCTGTACCCACAAGATATTTACGCGCTCTTTCATAAAGTCGCCTAGTAGCGTGCGTTCAAAGTCGGCCATTATCTCTAGCTTAGTTTGGTCTGATATCCTTGCGGCGCTTTCTTGAAAGCTTAAAACGCCGAAGCACACCTTTTGTTTTTTGGTAATTTGGCTTATGATAGCCCTAGTTTGAGCCTCGTCGCCCTTTAAAATTTTTGCCGTACCCTGCTGTACTCTTTCGTTCAGAACGTAATTAACGCTACCTATACCGCCGCCGCTTTTACTGGGTAGAAATTTGACTATCATCGTTTTTTGCTTTTTGCTCGTCTTGATGTTTGCCGTTTAGAAGCTCATAGATGCCCCTTAGAGCCTCAAACGACCTTGATATAATACTTAACCCTACCTTGTCAAGACTTTCGCCCTTGTTGAGCCTCGTAGCGATTTGATTGAGGTTATTTCCCTGGCGCGATAGCTCAAGGATAAGCTCTTTTGTGAGCGGCGTTTTCGTAAGAGATCGCGATAGCATCGAATTTACGGCGTATTTGGTAAAATTTACTCCACCGTTCTCATCCATTTTTTCTTGAATTTTACTCCACTCCTCCGGCGTAAGACGCATTATTTTTGTGATGGTTCTGGTTTTTCCGGCTCTTTTTTTGCTTTTTGGAAAGCTTTTGTTTTGATCGTCAGTCATTACTTCTGCCTTTAATCCAGCTTAAAATTTCGCTTAAAAACCATAAAGGTATGATAACTCCCAGCAAACAGGCTAATAGAAAAAAGACTGAAGAGAATATCAACCAGCCTAGCATAAAGACGATACCTAGCACTACAACGTATATGCAGCAAATTAAAATTTTATTTTCTACGGACGAGTTATCGATCAAATTTAAAACCTCTCAATTGCTACGGCGCGAGCCGCTTAAGGGGGTTAAGGGGGATTTGCGCCCCCTTACGAGCACCGAACGTTATACGTAATGCGAAAGCATTACGTATATACGGGCGGTATGCTCGCCCTATAAAATATTAACTAAAATTTTAAGAATTATAGCGTAAAAAGTCTGAGGTTGTAAATAGAAATGAGATAATACCATAAGACTAAATTTTTATAAAAAATGTATATTTTATTTTTGGCCAGAAGTCGTCAAATATTTTGCCAAGTAAAAGACTTATTTGGCTTTTTAATTAACTTGGTAATGAAAATGTTTGTTTTCAATAGTAAAAGAGAAGAAAGCCCTGTTTTAGGGGCTTTTGAAAGGGGTATTTTTTAGTTTAAGGTTTGTGAGTAACAAGATCCGACAAAGCTTAAAGTGCGAAGTGTCGTATTTTAGGGGGTTTGGGGTTTAAGGTTGCAGTGCCAATCTAATCTCTCTTGCTATTTCAAATGCGAGATTCACTGGCACTGCATTGCCAATCATTTTATAGGTACCATTTAAGTTACTATAATAAACACTTATTGCAGCGGTCGTAGACCCCTATTTTTTAGTATTATATTTATCTACTCTTATGAAAGCCCAGTTCATATATTCTTGTTTTTGCTCAAAGCGGTTGCTGTTAAAGTACTTATTGAGATTATAAACTTCCGGCTCCGTAAGCTCTCTCGAAAGTCCCCATTGGATTTTTTTAACAAGATCGTCAATAGTTTCAGGCATTCCATCACTGCATGAAGTTTGTATATACTCTAGCTTTGGAAGATATCCCATTTGGAATAAAATATTTATTAAATATATAAAGTCTGGCCTTTTTTCAATGTTGCTCCCGAGAGCATTTAAAACGTCTTCATTAATGAAACTACCGACTTTAAAAGTAATATAAAGGGCTTTTTTCGTCTTTGAAAGTAATTTCTCTAGGGCTTGTTTTAAGTCATCTACGTCAAGGCAACGAGATGCAAACGTAATATCGCACTCAGGTACGTCGCTAAAGTCGTCTTCGAATGCTTTTTGCGCGAATTCAATATTTTTACAATTAAAATCCCGAGAGTTTTGTTCTGCGAATTCTAGCATTTTCGACGAAAAATCATAACCGTAAATTTTATCTACCTTATTTGCTGCAGCTATGCTTAATGCTCCAGCACCGCATGCGAAATCAAGAAGCGTTCTTGCGCCATCAAAATCGACTCTTGAGATAAAGTCTTTAACATAGCCGCTCTTAAGTACGCTCTCGCTAAAGCTTGCTGCCTTAACGTCCCATTTGGCTACTGATTTCCTAATAAAAGAACTGTTTGTTCTTTGCTCCTTATAAAGCTTATTAAAATCCAGCCTATCGTAATTAGAAGGTAATATCATAATTTGTCCTCATATTTTTGATAATCTATTCCGTAAATCTTATCTATATTTGATGGATTTATCAATTCATCGCACTTTCCAAAATCCAGTATCTTGCCGTCTTTTAAAAACAATACTAGATTTGAAACAAATTTAGCGTGACGAGGGTAATGAGTGGTTTGTACGAAAGTATACCCCTCGTCTTTTAGCGTCTTTATCATTTCAAGTAGTTTAATTTGATTGCCGAAGTCAAGCCCGGTCGTAGGTTCGTCCATAAAAATAACTTTGGCGCCTTGTACTAAGGTTCTAGCGATATATGCCAGCTGCCTTTGTCCACCGCTTATTCTAGTATAAAGTTCATCTTTCAGCTCTAAAATACCCATTCTTTCCAATGCATACTCGGCAAGCTTTTTGTCGGCAAGGTTAAAGTTAGAAAATAAAGACGTTCTGCACAATGCGCCCATTAATACTATGTCAAATACGCTATATTCATATGACGGGGCATGCGTTTGAGGAACGTAGGCTATAAGCCTTGCAAGTTCTTTTTTTTCGTAACTCCTTACGCTTTTACCGCATATATTTACCGTACCCTCGAATTTTAAAAACCCGAGCATAATACGCAGGAGGGTGCTTTTACCGCTACCGTTTGCGCCCAGAATACTAAGCGTATCGCCTTTTTTGATACTAAAACTTATACCGTTTAGTATATTCTTATCTTTGTATCCGAATTTTAGATTTCTGATTTCTATCATTAAAAACTCTTTTTAGCTCTACGAAGCACTAGAATAAATATAGGTATTCCAAACAGTGAAGTTACTATACCTATCGGGACTTCAAAAGTAAACATAAGTCTCGAAAAGTTATCGCAAAAGAGTAAAAATATAGCACCTATTATAGCTGAACTAGACAATACGGTGCGATTATCCGCTCCGAATATAAAACGAGCCATATGTGGAACTATAAGGCCTATCCAACCGATAATACCGGCTATCGTTACGCTTAGGGCACTGATAAAGGTAGCAACTAAAATAACGAAAATTTTAACCCTAGTAACATTTATGCCCAGACTTTTAGCCTCTTCTTCTCCCAGACTCAGCGCATTTAAATATTTGCCGCTAAAGGCCAACAATAGTATTCCTACAAACATCGGCAAAATCGAAATTTGAATAAAATTCTTCGAAGCAAACCCTAGGCTACCCATTAAAAAATAAGTAATAGCCGGCAATGAGTCATTTGGATCGGCTGCGTATTTTAATGCTGATAGTAAGGACGTGAAAAGAGAACCGCTAATAACGCCACCAAGAACCAATACTATAATACTACCTGAGCGCGAGTAAAAGGCCGATATGCTTAAGGCCGTCAGTACCGCTATAAAGCCAAACGCAAAGGTACTAAGCTGAATGAGATATTCGTTTAATCCGAAAAACATTCCTATGGCGGCGCCGAATCCGGCACCGCTTAAAACCCCAAGTATTGATGGACTTACTAGAGGATTTACAAACATGGCTTGGTATGCTGAGCCAGAAATAGCCAAACTAGCGCCTATTATAATGCAGGCCATTATTCTAGGAAGGCGAATTTCCGTTATCAAAGTGTGCATAACTTGATAATTTTTTAAGTCTTCGCCTTTTATAACGGCTTTAAAATACGTTAGATAATCTTCCGCATTAAAGCCGTATTTTCCTATTAGTACCGAAAGCAACATAAACCCCAGCAATAGGATGCTTAAAAATATAAAGGCTTTTTTACTCACCTATAAGCTCTTTTACTTGGTTGTCGCTTACGTCAACCTCTAGGAATAATTTATAAAAGTCCTTAACTTCTTTATTCATATTGAATTTAAATACATCAGGGTGAGTTAAATTTATAAGCCATTTAAGCCCTATGAATCTCATAAATGAAGGCGGGCGATCAAACCAAGAAAACGGTTCGCGAGGTAAGTAATAAGCTCTTTTATTTTTTACGGCTTTTAGTATTTGCCATTTAGGATCGTCATAGATTTTATCATAAAAGCTCTTCTCGAAAATTAATATAATATCAGGATCGTATTCGGCTATTTGTTCAAAGCTAATTTTGATGTGTCCATAAGACGTAGCATCCGGGTTTCCGCTGCATTTATGTACATTTTCGGCACCGCTTAGCTCTATAAGCCTAGTGTGCCATGAGCCCTCGCATTCGGTAGCTAGTCCGTCGGGATCTTCGGCATAGTATATTTTAGGCTTAACAACCGAGTTCTTTACTATATATTCATTAAGCTCTTTTGAAATATCCATGGTTTTTTTAGAATACTCTATTAGCTTTTTTGCTCTATCTTGCTTATCTAAAATTTTGCCCAAAACTTCAAGGGAGTCTATATAATCTTCTAGTTCATAGCCTTTTAAGTACAGCATAGGTTTTTTTATTTCACCCAGGGTTTCTTTAAATTTCTTTTGAGTATTTTTAGAGTCAGAATTTACCAGTATCAAATCAGGATCTAGCTTTAAAAGCATTTCTATATTTGGAATTTTGCCTTGCCCGAAAAATCCTCCTACTACCGGCTGGTTAATCATGCTCTCCTTTAGGTACGGCTTTTCTCTTTTGCCGAAACTAGAATTTATGCCGCTGACTTTCTCGGGAGCAACGGCATATAGCAAAAATAGTAACGGCGGATTACTGGCGTAAACTTTATTTGGGACTCCATTTAAAGTCTGAATATCTACGCTATTTTTTGATATAAATTCATCAATCTGTTCGTTTGTCATAGCAAACGAAATATTTAGAGAAACAAATAATAAACACAAAATATGTTTTAACATAGCATTATCCTTTTTTATAAATTTATCTTTAATTATAGAAACAAACTCTTGTCGGGCATCTTACCGCCCAAAAGCTTTGGATTAAACTCAAAAATAGTTTCAAAAAATGACATTATCTCATCTTGCATATCGCGAGCTTTTGTTACCGTCAAATTTGCCCTATCAAATGCATTAACCAGAGCCGGCTCTGGAACCGGTAGATATTCGGCTCCTATTTTGGCAGCGCTTTGCTTGTTGTCTTTGATCCAAGATAGAGCGTTAGTTAAGTCGCTATGAAGCGTATCAAATAGAGGCAAATTTGCTTTATAAAAATCTACGTCGACTATAATGCCCGCCATCGGAATGTACGGCTTGGTATTAAAGCTTTCTCCCCATACCTTAGGGATATCTACTCCATAATGTACCGCTATCCCCATTTTCTTCCCGCGCAGTATGGTTGCTGCCGGAAGAGGTTGAGGAACGATTAAAATATCATAATCTCTTTGTAGAAATAGCCCTGCAGCTTCCGGCGGCGTCTGCGTATACGTAATGTCTATTTTGGAAATATCTATTCCTCGTTTTTTACAAAGCGCTCGCAGAACCAAATCAGGCATGTCGCCCTTAAAAGGAATTATTAATTTTTTGCCGATAAAATCTTCAAAAGTTTTTATATTCTCATCTTTTACCATGGCTTGTATCGTACCAAGGCTAAGCAAATTTAGCATAGCTAAATTTAAGCCGTGATTTCGCATGTTTGCTCCCACGTTTGATGGCGCCATAGTAATTTTTATTTCTCCATTAGCTACGCCTGCTCGGAGTTGATCCGTACTATTCCAAATACGTAACCTCACGTCATGAGTCTTTGCTAGCTCGCCTTGTAGGCTTGCTACGGCCATTATTACGCTAGGAATTGCCGGCGCGCCCCACATCGTAAAGTTTTCCTTCGCAAAAAGGCTCGGTGCAAAAGCTGTAGCGCCAATCGCCGCGCCAAATCCTAAAAAACCTCGTCTATTCATATTGTATCTCCTTGCTATACAGATAGTTGTCTTTAAAAACTAGAGTGAAAACTGACAAACACCGCCCTCCCCGGCGCACGCACCACCGGATCTGGATCTAGCGCACCTACGTGCTCGCCGCTAATAAACTCGGCGTAATCTTTATCAAATATATTTGTGACCCCAAGCCTCACGCCCCAGCTATTTTTAAACTCAAATCCGCCGTAAACGTCCATCGTCGTAAAGCTCTTGGCCGCTTCGCGCTTGTCGATGCCAAAGCCAGTGGATTTATCGAAATCTCCCCTATTTTGCTTTGCCACGTAGCGCACCGCGGTGCCGATGTTGTAGCTGCCAAAGCTCGCGTAGTCTTTGTAATCAAATGCCAAATTTGCCTCAAACGGGCGGATCTGATAGAGCGGTCTGCCGTCGGTTTTGTTTTGTCCATAGTTGTAAAATAGCAATGTTTTTAACCCGAAATTTCGCGCGAAATTATACTCGCCGCGCAAATTTACGCTGTAAATTCTAGCATCGACGTTGCGCGTGATAACGGCGTTTTTATTTATCGGCAAGGCCGCGACAGAGTGGCGACGATCGTAGATAATCAGATCCTGCGCGTCGTCTGCGATAAAGTGCCCGCCCACGCTAAAGCTATCCTCGCCCTGACGCGAACTCATGTATTCTTTATAAAATTCGCTCTTATAAGTAAAGCCCAAATTTACGCGGTTGTGGCGCTCAGGCTTAATAAACGGATTGCTGATCCAACCTCTAGTAGTCGGCCCATAGAGACTGCTAAAGCGTTCCATATTGCTCGGCATACGATAAAGACTCTCTATAGCCACATAGTAATTATCTTGCTTATTGGGCGTGAAGTCGTATTTTAGGCTAGCGCTTAAGCCATTCTGTTTTATATTGCCGTCAAAGTCTTTGCCGTAAATTTGTTTAATAAGCTTAGCGACGGTATTTATCGCGCTTGCTCCGTTATAAACCGTATTTAAATCATTTAAATTCGACTTCATCCAGTCGTAGTTTAGAGCTAGGCTGAGCTTGTGCGCGTCAGTAAATTTATAGCTTAGCGTATCAAAAACTCTCGTTTTTTTATTCGTTACGTCTGCAAACCTAAAGCCGTTTAAAACCCAATCATTGCCTATTTTACGATATCTTTTGCCCTCGTGATTATCGTGTTGATATCCTGTACCGACCACATTGTGCCAGTTTGAAAAATCAACATCGTATTTTAGCTCCGTATCTATAATCTTTCTATCTACTTCTACCTTTACCATACTAAAAGGGTCCACGCGGCGCAAATGATAATTGTCGTTTCTTCTGCTCACGTCGCGCAATGCTATTTCAAAATTTAACGTATTAGATAAATCCTCTTTACCTAGCCTGGCGTTAAACTTACCGATATATCGTTGCGTCTTTATCGAGTCGGCAGTATGGTGAGGCTGCTTGTCGTCGTCGATATTATCGTGCACGAGCGTAAATCTAAACTCGCTTAGCTCGCTAGGTACGAAACCCACTACCGCGCTTTGCCCTTGCCTAGCGTAGCCGTAGTTCCACTCTCTGCCGCCGCCGTCTTTATAGCGGTTGGCTTTAGAAAAGTTCGCGTTTAAGATTGTATAGAAATTTGCGCCGCGGTATTTAAAAAGTCCCGAGCCGTAAAACGTCCTGCCGTAAAATCCGCCTGCAACGTGAAATTTATCCATAGAATTATCAAGCAAATCCGTCACGAAAAAATAATCATCCCTGGGCGTGCGGTCAAATTGATTTTCAGCAAACGCGCTTTGAGCGACGTTTGGCGTATAAGGCGGAGGAGGCGTAAAATCCTTTATCGGCTTTATAGCGTCAGGATTTGCGCCATTTGCGAGCAGAGCCGTCGCAGCCGCAGCCAGACTGATAGCTAGTCTCATTTGAAATCCTTTATGATAATTTTGATTTTTTGTATCATAATTATATAAAAAAATGTTTGAATATTTCTTGATTTTCGTTAATATAAGATTTATAAATTTTGCACGGCTTAGTTTGTAGACGGCGACAAATTTGACGCTAGAGAAGTTAAATTTGATAAACGTAAATTTTAGGCAAAGAGTGAATGGCCTAAATCGATACGTCAAATTTAAAAACTCAAATTAGCATTTTCAAAATACGGGTCTCGGCGAGTAAAATTTGCAAATTTGACTTCAAATTTGAATGCAAAAAAATCAAGGCGAAGTATCGTGAGATGATTTTGAGAGTTGTGTAGAAATTTTAAGTCAAGGCTAGACAAATAGTCTGCCGCAGACTTAAAATTTTCTTCTGCTTGCAGTTGCGAGCAAAGCGAAGCAAAAATCTCTCTCAAAAGCGCTCGCGAGACAAGCCGCTAAGGATAAAAGAAACTAAGTATCTGCGTTGCCGCTTTTTCTTCTATGTATGGGATTATGTAGCTTGGCGAATAAAGATTTTGGCCGCTTTCGATCTCGAGATTGGTACTTTGCTCGCTTCCGTTCGCGCGGATCATGACGCTGATATAGGCTCTATAAAGATAATAATCGGTCCTGTCGTAAAAATCATCGTCAAACGGGTCGCCAAAAAGCATGCCAAAGCCCATGCTTCGCGTGCGCCCGTAGCTGCCAAAGCCATATCCCATATTCATATACACTCGCGGACGTTCGCGTCGCTCAAAGCGCTGCAAACTCGCAAAATCGCCCATTATCACGATATCGGCGCTCTTTTGATCCATGCTTTGCGTAAAGCCGTTTTGAAGCAGTTTGTTTCGCACGGTATTTTCTAGCGTGTTTGCGTAGCCGCAGGAGTTTTTAAAGTAAACATAGACGCTGCGAGAGGCTTTTTTCACGTCGCCGTTAGTGATAAAAATCGGCATCGTGCTTCTAGCGTAAAGTTCGGGCGTGCGCGGTTCGCCACAGCCTGCGAAAAAAATCGCAAATAGCAAAATAGAGAAAATTTTTAGTTTCATTTCGGGTCTCCTCGCTCAAATTTGACCGCCGCAAATTTAACGCGGACGGGTCAAATTTAGGATCAAATTTAAGCGTATTTTACTACTAAATCTTTACGTTTGAGTAAATTTATAACACGAGCTTGATCTCGTTTTCTAGAGTGGCTTTTGGTGTAAGGCCGATGAAGCGCTTTTTGAGATTGCCCTCGCCGTCAAAGACGAATATCGCAGGCACACCCATCACGCCGCCAACTGCTTTGCTGAAATAATCGACCGAAACTTTATCGCTAATGACGTCGTAGGCGATGCCGTGGTGCTTCACCATGTCGATATCTTTATCAAATCCAAGGCTCGGTCCAAATATCCCGTAAACGCCGAATTTGTCCTTAAGCTCGGAGTAAATTTCATTTACGATCGGAGCTTGCGCTACGCAGGCGCCGCAGGATGTGCCGAAGAAAAAGAGCATATAAGGCTTGCCGTCCGTTTTGAGCCGTCTACCCTCTGGAAAATAGTGCGTATCTACGCCCTTTGGCGAGTTTAGGCTGATGTGGTGCTTGTCAAAGCCGCTATTTCCGCAGCCCGCTATCATCGCCGCCGCAAAGACTAATAATATATATTTTTTTATCATAATTCTCCCAAATTTAAACCGTCGCAAAGGCGCTTTGGCCGCTTGGCTGAGCAGCTAGCCTCTCGCATGCCTCCGCACGCTCGCCGTCGCTCACATAGTGGATATTTTCCATCTTGCCGTGCCTTAGATAGACGATCTTGTCGCCAAACTGTCCGAGATCGGGGTTGTGCGTGATGAGCAGGATGGTTTTGCCCTCGCTTCGCAGCTTTTGAAATAGCTCTAAAACTACGCGTTCGTTGGCTTCGTCTAGGTTACCCGTCGGCTCGTCGGCTATCAAGATATCAGGATCGTTGATGAGAGAGCGCGCGATGCACAGACGCTGCTGCTCGCCGCCGCTAAGCTGACTCGGGCGGTGATCTAGCCTGTGTCCTAGACCAACCCGCTCGAGCGCCTTCTTAGCGTCCTCTTCGTCCACGCTGCTGTGATAGTACTGAGCTATCATCACGTTTTCGACGCAGTTTAGATAGGGGATGAGATGAAACTGCTGAAATATCAGCCCGATCTTTTCGCGGCGAAATTTGAGCGTCTCCTCGTCGCTAAGCCTGCTAGCGTCGTCTCCGCCTAGCGTGTACGTGCCTGCGGTTGGCTCATCCATCAGCGAGAGGATATTTACCAGCGTACTTTTGCCACTGCCGCTTGGGCCCATTATACTGACCCACTCGCCGGCATTTACGTCAAAGGTAATGCCCTCTAGCGCCCTTACTTCGCCAAATCTTTTTTCTATCCCGTTTAATCTTATCGCGTATTGCATATCATTCTCCTCTTAAAATATCAGCCATCTTGTTTTCCAGCGCCCGTTTGATCGGATAGATCGAGGCCACGCCTGCAAAAATGAGCGAGATAACCATCGCTATCGGTATACTCATAAATCTAAAATCGATGCTCGAATCAAAAATCGCGTAGCCTAAAATTTGCGCTAAGCCGTAGCCCAAAATAGCGCCTACAAAAGCCGCCGCAAACGCCGTAACGAAGGTCTCGACGCCGAACAAATTTAACACGTTTTTTTTACTAGCCCCGAGTGCCCTAAGCAGCGCGATCTCCTTTGATCGCGAGAACAAAATCGCGCTTAGCGTCGTGTTCACGCACATAGAAGTGATGAGCAAGATCACAAAGCTAACCAGCGCCATCAAAAGCTTGATCTTGTCTAAAATCATACCCTCTGATTTTGAAATTTTCGCCACGGGTTTAACCGAAATTTGCTCGTCGCTAAGGCTCTTGCCAAGCTCGCTTATGTAGTCAAATTTACCCGTTACCACGGCTTCTGCATAGTTTAGAGTATTTGGCTCGTTTGCTATCTTTTGCGCTAAAGGTAGCGAGATGATGAGTAGCGAGTCCTCTTTATCGCCGTCTTGCACGATGCCGCGGATCTTTACCTTTTCGCCTGAGTTCGCGCCGATTTGCCTGACTTCAATCACGTCGCCGACCTTAAAGCCGCTTTGTTTGGCTAGATCTGTGCCGATTAGCGCGTTTCTCTCGTCAAAATCAAGCGTTATGCCCTGCCCCTCTTTAACCTCCAAAAACGGCTTAACCCGCGTTAGATCGCTAAATTTGACGCCCATGGCGATCGCGGTCGTTGGGCCAATATTTACCTGCGTGAAAAGGTATCCGCTCTGTCCGAGTAGCTTGTCGCTTGGGATTTTGGCGATCTTTTCGTTAAATTTAGCCTCGTTTACCTTGTCGCTAACGGGGTCTGCGGGAGCGAAAACTACGTTTGCGCCGTAGCTTTTTAGCTCCTTCGTTACTTTTGAGTCGATATCCAGATATACGTTTACAAAGGCCGCCGTCACGCACGCACCAAGCAAGATAGAGACGATGATGACACCCACTCTAGCCGCGCCAAAGCGCAGGCTTTTAAAGATAACGTTATAAAAAAAGCCCTTATTTGCGATCATATAGCACCTCCGCAGGCAAGAGTTTGACGACGCTTCTCATCGGCACGAGCGAGCCCGCGATCGAGATAAGAAGCGCAAAAGCGATACTAAGCGGAAGCACGATCCACGCGATGCCGATGCCGTAGCCAAAGATACTGTAAGCGATTATATAGCTTAGCGCGTAACCCAAAAAAGCCCCCAAAATGCCCGCAAAAAACGCCACGACTAGGCTTTCGCTCGCAAAAAGTGCGTAAATTTCAAAGTTGCTTGCGCCTATGGCTTTTAGTAGGCCGATCTCTTTTTTACGTCTGTAAATTTCGCTAGTCATCAGCGATGTAATGCCGATAGAGGAGACCGCAAGCGCGATGATGCTAACGATACCCATTAGGCTTTGGATTTTTTTCACGATGTTACTCTCGGCGTCACTTACCTGCATCATCGCCTTGGCCGCTACGCCCGCGTAGTTCTCCTCGATCTGATAGGCTATGGAGCTAACGTAGGCCGAGCAGTACCACATATCGTATTCGGCGCTATCTAGATTGTCTAAATTTCGCCTGGCCTTGACGGAGAGGTCGTTTTCGGGGATCGTCATCGCTGAAACCTCGGCTTTTGAGTATTGGCCGGGCTTATTTAGAAGCTCCTGAGCGAGCTTTAGCGAGGTTACGATCTTATAGCTCTCCTCGCCGGCTCCTTTTAGGATGCCCGCTATTTTTACGCTACGTCCGTTTAAATTTAGCTCGCCGCCGACGCTCAAATTTCGCTTTGCCGCTAAATTTTCGCCTACGAGCACGTTTTGCGTATCGTCATCTTCTATCCATTTGCCATCGACCGCCCAAAAGCCAAATAGCGTTTTAACGCCCGTTTTAAACTCGGGCTCGTCGGCCACGTTTGCAAATTTATCAAACCAAGTGCCAGTGATTTGGTATTTTTCGCCGCTAGCGTCCTTTACCTCGCCGTTTAGAAACGGCGCAAACGCGACGATGTTATTTCGCCAAAAAATTTCCTTTACCTTATGCAAATCCTCTTCGTTTAGATAGTTTTGCGATTTTAGCGGGGTGAAATTTTTACCCTCGATCTCGATAGCTAGCGCTTCGCCCTTTGGCAAGACGACGATGTTTGAGCCGTAGCCTCGCAGCTCGCTAGCGATCTGATCGCCGATTTTTAACGTGATATTTAGCATACAAGCGATCAAAACCGTCGCCAAAAGTATGGTGATAAAAGCCATACCTTTTTGCACCTTAGAGCCGGTGATCGAGCTTTTTATGAGCCTTAGTTGCATATTTTTCATTTTAGAGTCCCGTTTATATCGACGTATTTTTCAGGGTTGGCTTCAAATTCCGCCTGAGTTTTTTCGTTTTCAAAGAAATACGTCCTGTTGTAGTATAAATAAGATTTCGAGCCGATGTTGCTTACTTTTTTGCGGCTTACCGGATCTAGCACCATTTTTTCGATGACTTTTGAGAAATAGTTCGCACCGCTTTGGATGGTATCGAGCGTTACGGTTACGAATTTGCCGTCAAATTCAAAAGGCATAGGTATCGGGTTGCAGCCGCCCTCTTTGCCGACTGACGGCAAGAAAATGCGTACATTGCACGAGATACAGATGAGATCGCCGCCCTTTTTAACGTAGCCCATATCGCCGCATATCGCGCACGCGTCAAAGACGATGATCGGCGAAGCGCGGTCTGAAAAGCGGTTTAAAAGAAAAAACCTTATCTCCCTGCCCTCGTCGTTTATATAGGCGTAGCGGTGAAGTTCGTTGTCGGCGAGTTTTTCGACGTCAAATTTAAACTCGTTGTTTACGGGTTCTACGATGATAGGATCTGAGATCTCGGGCGGTTTAGACGCGTGCAGATCGTAGTAAAGCCCGAAAATCAGAGCCGTGACGACGATAGTTATGCTGCTTTTGGAGTTTGCCGCCATGAAATTTCTAGCCGCGTTGTTAAATCTAAATTTGTTCGAGCCCACGACTGATTTTACGAGCGGAGCCGGGCGTTTTTTAAAATTTATAGCCGCCAAAACTAAAACTAAAAATATAAAAAAATACTGCGAAAAGGTCGTATAGTAAATGCCCTTAGCCACGAGCGAGAGCGCCCATGGATACGTAGGTATCATACCCGCTCGCATAAACTCAAGCCCCGTGTTTGAAAGAGCCTGCACTATCAAAACTGCAAGCGAAAGAAGCGAAAACGTCCATAAGACGTGCTTACATAGGCACTCTTTTAAATTTGAAACGACGAAAAATAAAATCAGTAAAAGCAAAAGCGCAAATATCATCAAAAATAGGCTGATGATGGACTGCGTATCGAGTAGCTCGCCGGCAAATACCGGAAAATTCGCGCTAGCGTGAGCGTAGGTTAAACCGTAGCCCGCGCCCAAGGCGAAAAACGTTATCATCTTTGCAGGGTTAAATTTGATAAAAATCCAAAGCGCGCTAACTAGCAAAAATACCAAAGTAGCCGCATCAAATGCCATTTTCACGCCTGCGTCGTGAAGCGTGAGTCTAGCGATCTTAAAAACAACTATGCCTGCTGCAATACCCAAAACCGAGGGCAAAAACAGCGCTTTTAGGCTCTTTTTGTCGTTGTTTAACGCTGCAAAAAGGACAAATCCCAGTAACGATGAGATAACTTGGACGAAATATATAGACATGATTAGCCCTAAAATTTGAGAATTTGAATAAAAATTAGAGCGGACTTAGCCGCTCTAAGCCCGAATTATTTAGCAGGCGCTCCGGTATATTGGAATTTATAAGTCGTGGTGAACGGCTCAAACCATTTACCTACGCCGGTTTCTTTGTCCGCATGGCGACCAAAGCCTTGTTTTTCAGGATTGTCGATGTGGAATTTTAGCTCATAGTTACCAACGCCAGTATCCATTTTTAGGTTTGCGCCGTAGTGTGGGCCGTCGCTTGCAACCATAGGCATAAATGTTCCTTTTTTAACTTTGCCGTTATCAAGGTTTTTTAGCTCGTAGTTGATTTTTAGATACGGTATCCACTCGCCAGCACCAAAGCCGTTTTTGTTGCCTTCGATAGCGTGGATGTCAGCCTCTAAGTGGATGTCAGCTTTGCTTGGTGCAAGGTCGATGCCTTTTGGCTCCATGTCAATTGGTTGAAGATAAACAGCTGCGATCTCCATACCATTTGCTTCTACCGGATCACCGATAGGAAACTCGCCTGCAACGGCAACTGATGCAGCAAGGCTGAATGCCAAAGCTGTTTTAACAAATTTGTTCATACTTTCTCCTTTAAATTTGGTTTGCAAATTTTAGTTTTACACCTTTCGGAAACCTGCGCGAACAGGAAAGTTTAAATTTAAGCCTGCTTAGCTTGCTTTCTTTTCATTATGATTATACCAACGACCAAAGCCGTGATCATTAAAATTTGTGGTATCAAGCTCTCATAGTATGGCTTCAAGCCAAACCAATCGCCCATCCATTGCGGGAATTCTAGACCGTTTATGATAGTCGGAACGAAAATTTTACCCTCGACCAGCTCCATCACACCCTTGCCGACAAAGACGATCGACATATAAAATATGATCGCTGATGTAAAGATGAAAAATGGCTTGATAGGAATTTTGATAGAAAATTTCTTAAACACAAAATACACAACAAGCAGTATCACAAGACCGATGACAAAGCCAGCGCCGATAGCCGAGTAGCCACTACTGTCTTTGGCATCAAATATAAGCGACTGATAAAAGAGCACCGTCTCTGCGCCCTCTCTAAACACGGCTAAAAATACCGTCCACCAAAGTGCCGCAATCGATTCATTTTTTAAAGACTCGCTGACATGAGATTTGATATATTCGTTCCATTTTTTCGCACCTGCATTTGATAGTAGCCAAAAGCCAACGTAAAAGAGTAGCCCTGTGGCTATGAGCATGACGATGCCCTCCATCAGCTCGCGCTTTTGACCAGCTGCTTGACCAAAGATGACGTTCATGATCCACGCCATGACAAAGCTCAAAACGACTGCCACGCCGACCGAGCTATATACGACCTTGCCCATTTTGGCGTTATTGCCAGTTTTTATTAGGTAGGCAACGACGGCTGCTACGATGATGAGAGCCTCAAAGCCCTCGCGCAAGATGATGGTAAATGCCGAGATGAATAAAAACCAAGGCGAAGTCGGAGTGCTGGTTTTGCCCAGAGCCGTGTTTAGCTGGTCGCTCATAGTGGCTGCGGCGGCTTCTATCTTATCTATGCTAGCACCTGATTTCATTAAAGCCGGGATAGCACCAAAGCTTCCCTCGATAGCGGTTTTTAAATTCACATCGCGAGCTCCGACGCTGCTTTCCATACCGCTGCCTTCAAACTCGTCAAAATATAAATCCTGCACGTCAGCGATCGCCTTTTGGACGTTTCCAGCCTTGTAGTCTTGTATCGCTTCTGCGATCTTGGCATTGATATTTGCGACAACTTGGGTAAAGTCTGTCGCGCCACTATCTTCGCCATCATCAGGCAAGGTTACATTTGTAGCCAGCGCGCCAGAGTCGGCAGGCAGCTTTGCTACGGTTTCAAATATGATCTTATCAAGCTCTTCTAAATTTGACTTTAACACATCAGCTGCGACGTCGCCGTTGATCGCGATGATCGCCGAGCCCATTCTTTTTTGGATGTCGCCATCTATACCCTGCCCGCCATCTACAAATTTACGCACGGCCTCTTCGAGCTTGGTGTTGCGATAAAGCTCAAATTTAGCCTTGTTGTTTATCGCTTGTTTTGCGGCTTCTTTATCACCCTTTTCGTATGCGGCGGACGCGGCGTCAAGGGCTGATTTTATATCATTATAAACGACTTGCCAGTGTGGCTCAATGTTTGTGCTCGCTGTTTGCGTGGTGGCTGGCGCATTCGCGTTGGTAGCGGTATTTGCGGCAGTGTCAGCATTTTTTGGGTCGGAGTATTCGGCTACAAGCTTGTGTCCTGAATTTATGATAGGCAAGACCTCGTCCATCTCTTTTGAGAGATTATCCATCATCGCTTGTATCTCTTCGACTGACTTTTTGGCGACGATGGCTTTTCTTATATCGCCAAATTGCTTCTCCATCGCATAGGCTTTTTTCTGTCCTAAATTTATCCTTATGCCAGCTTCTATATTTTCAAAATGCCCGAAATACGCATTTTGCGTGGCGGTTTTGGCTTCGTCGATCTTGCCATCCTTGTACTGCTGCATGATGCTTACGAATGAATCTTTTATGCTCTGTATCTCGGGGCCATAGTCGGTATCGGCTGCATTTAGCATAAAAGGGATAAAAAGCGCGAGTATAAATTTTAAAAATTTGCTCATAAAAACTCCGATAAAATATGTTTTAAACGCCCATTTTACCATTTCAAAACTTTAGCGAAAATAAAAACGGCTATCAAGTATCAATCTTATCAACAAGCTATATTTTTTGATTATCAGATTGATCCGACTTTGAAATTTGAGTAAATTTAAGAGGTAAAATTTGAAAGAAAATTCGGGAGCGAGTCGCCCCCGAATTTGAATTAGATAGTAGCACCCGCTTGTCTTAGCATAACGCGCTTGCGAAATACATTTGAAACTTCGGCTGCGTCGCCCACAAGTAGAGCGTTCGTAGCGCAAACGGCGGCACACATAGGGACTTTGCCCTCTGAGATACGGTTTTGACCGTACATATGAAGCTCCTCGTGAGAGTTCGTCTCCTCAGGGCCTCCGGCGCACATGGTGCACTTATCCATAGCACCTTTTATGCCAAACGCTCCGTCTCTAGGGAACTGCGGCGCACCGAACGGACATGCGTATAGGCAGTATCCGCAGCCGATGCATTTGTTTTTATCGTGAAGCACGATACCGTCGGCTCTGATGTAAAAACAATCCACCGGACACACCTGCTCGCAAGGAGCGTCGGTGCAGTGTTGGCAGGCTATCGTAGTCGATACTTCCTTGCCCTCTATACCGTCATTTAGCGTGATGACCTTGCGGCGGTAGAGCCCCACCGGGAGCTCGTGAGCCGAAGAGCAAGCGACCTGGCATCCAAAGCAGCTGATACATCTGTTTGTATCTACGAAAAATTTCATTCTTGCCATCTCTTACTCCTTAGACTCTATTTTCGCCGTATTCGTGGAAGAAGGTGTTAAAGCCCTCTCCGTCTGCTTTTTCTATTCTGCAAAGTCCGGCGTTAAATTCCGAAATTTGAGTAACCGGGTCAAAGCCGTAGTTTGTTACGGTATTAAAGCTCTCGCCGATCACGTAAGGCTTAGTGCCCTCAGGATAGCGGTCTTCTAGGCTCACGCCTTGCATAACGCCCGCGAAGTTATACGGCATACAAATTCTATCCGGCGTAACCATCTGAGTATGATAGCAGCGAACCTTGATCTTAGTGCCTTGCGGAGAGTGGATCCACATCATATCGCGATCTTGGATACCGTATTTTAGCGCAAGCTCAGGGTGAACATTAGCAAACATTTCAGGCGTAATAGCCGATAAATATTTGCTCGTTCGCTCTATCATACCAGCACCGCTTAGGTTTACTAGGCGCAATGTGCTAAATACGATAGGGAATTCCTTACTCCAGTCTTTTGCTTGCTGCTCGGATTTGTATTTCGTCTCGACGCGGAAGTTTCTAGCCTGATCGTCGAAAGTCGGGTATTTTTGTACCAAATCCCAGCGCGGAGAGTGGATAGGCTCGCGGTGTTTAGGGATCGGATCTAGGAATTCCCAAACGATCATTCTAGCCCTTGCGTTACCAAACGGCACTACACCTTTTTCGCGGCATTTTTCTAAGATAAGTCCGCTGTGATCCGTACTCCAATTAGCCCCCATCAGTCTTTTTTCTTCTTCGGTTAAGGTTATGCCTAGGACTTTTTCGATATTTTCTTTGGTAATTTGCGGATAGCCGCCTTTTACGTCCGATCCTACTAAAGTCGTATCCTCGCTAGCTAGCTGACTAACGCCGTTATGCTCTAAGCCGAAACGATTTCTAAATCCGCAACCGCCCTCTGCGTAAGACTTGCTCATATCATAAAGTATCGGCGTACCAGGGTGTTTTTCGTCCCATGCCGGCCAAGGTTTACCGTAGTATTCGCCTTTTACGTCGCCGCCGATACCCATTAGCGTATCAGGGTCAAAATTTTGCCAGTTAGCCTGATGTCTTCTAAACATCTCGGCCGTTCTACCGGTATAGCCGATAGATTTACCCATACGAGCTATCTCATTTGTAGCGTCGTCAGGCCATACGAAGTCGTCTTTAACTTGTTTTGGCTCGTGATTAACGGTCGCCATCTTCATGCCTTTTACGTACTCGTCATAAAAGCCGAATTTTTTAGCGAATAAGAACATAACGTCTTGGTCGGCCTTGCTCTCGTAAAGCGGCTCAACGACTTTTGTTCTCCACTGACCAGAGCGGTTAGTCGAGCTTATGTGACCTTCGTTTTCAAACGCAGTAGCCACCGGAAGCACGTAAATTCCGTCTTTTCTATCTGAAAGGATAGCAACCTCGTTTACGAACGGCTCCGCAACCACTAGCATATCTAGTTTGTCGACGGCTTGCTGAATTTTCGTAAGGTGCGCCATAGAGGTGATACCGGTTCCTTGCACCCAAAGAACACGAAGTTTACCACTGGTATAAGTTTTTTCCTCTTTTAAAACGCCTTGCCACCATTTTGATAGTGACCAGCCTTTTTCATTTCTCCAGTTTCTATCTTCCGGATTTTGCGGATCGTGATAAAAATACTCTTCAAATACGGTATTTTTTACCGGAGCGCCACCCTGTTTCGGCTCTTTTGTCGAAACCGCAAATCGTTTGATAAACTCGTCATAATCAACACCCCAGCCTTTGCAGTAGTATTTCCATGCCGCATCGGCTAGCCCGTAATACATCGGCAAGCTATCAGAAAGGTTACACATATCGGTAGAGCCCTGAACGTTATCGTGACCGCGGATGATATTACAGCCGCCGCCAGGTTTACCCATATTGCCTAGGATTAGTTGAAAGATAGGTAAAATTCTGGTATTTGACGTTCCTACCGAGTGCTGAGTGATACCTAGAGCCCAGATAACCGTTCCCGGTTTCGTATGCGCCATTATATTAGCAGCCTCTACGAGTCTATCTACCGGTACGCCGGTAACGTCCGAAGTAAGCTCAGGAGTCCAGTGTTCGGCCTCTTTTCTAACCTCTTCGATACCATAGGTTCTGTTTTCTAAAAATTCTTTATCTTCCCAGCCGTTTTTAAGGATAATGTGAATAAGTCCATAAATAAGAGCCACATCCGTTCCTGAACGCTGACGCAAGTAAAGATCCGCGTGCGCAGCCGTTTTAGTAAAATTCGGATCGGCAACGATGAGTTTTGCGTTATTCCTGTCTTTTGCTTGAAGCATATGCTTCATGCCGCCGACTGGATTTGCCACTGCCGAATTTGCTCCGATACAAAATATCGCTTTTGAATTTGCCGCCATATCACCAAAGTGATTCGTCATCGCGCCATAACCCCAAGTATTCGCCACACCGGCGACTGTTGCGCTATGTCAAATGCGTGCTACGTGATCGTTGCTGTTTGTACCCCAAAACGCCGCAAATTTGCGGAAATAGTAAGCTTGCTCATTGTTAAATTTAGCCGAACCCAAGAAAACTACGCTATCAGGACCGTCTTCTTTACGGATTTGTAGCATCTTATCGCCGATTTCGTTTACGGCTTGTTCCCAGCTGATGCGCTCCCATTTTCCGTTTACTTTTTTCATCGGAAATTTGATGCGTTGTTTTGATTTCGTAAGGTCGATCTGATCGATTCCCTTAGAGCAGTGCGAACCTTGAGATATCGGATGAAACATAGCCATATCTTGGCGCACCCATACTCCGTCTTTTACCTCGGCTTCGATACCGCAACCCGCCGAACAAATAGAACAAATCGTTCTAACTTTTTTTGAACCCTCGTAAGGATTTTTTATCTCCTCGTTGGTTGCCTTTCTAAACGTCTCGTTTTCGCCAAATGCCATCGTGCTACCGGCACCAAGAGCGGCAAGCTTCAAAAACGAGCGTCTTCCTATGCGTGAATCACTCATGGTTTTCTCCCTTAGTAAGCGATCTTATAGTAGTATTCCCACTCTTTGCTTTTTTTGTAAAGCACCTCTTTTTTGCTCGACTTGCCGACAACTACGCCGTTGTCGTCAGGAGCAAGCTCGTCGCTGGTCGGTTTTGCGATAGCTGCGGCGGCCAATACGGTTCCGCCTACCGCGCCGACCTTCAGAGATTTTTTGAGGAAATCTCGTCTTGATCCTTGCATGTTTTCTCCTTATTTATCCCAAATTTGAAATTTTTGAGACGTTTTTAGAAAGATATTGTTCAAATTTTGCATATTTCCTAGGCGTAGTGCGCCCTACAGGCGCGTATTTTAGGGCACTTGCATATTTTAAAATATCACTGTGCAAATTTAGCATATTTTGAGAATAAATGAAGTAAAAATATTAGATTAATTATGAAACTTAATAAATAGTTAAGATAACCTGAAATTTAGCTTAAATTTCAATACTTCATATCAAGTTAAAAATGTATATTTTATCTAACTCTGGGGCTTTTGAGCTAAATTTATCAAATTTAGCTCAAATTTGCGTTAGAGATTATTTTTGTAGGTCGCTTAGATTTACTATGAAAGGCACGGAGCGAACGCCGGCGGCGGAGTATTTTTGTCTTAAATTATCCATCGCTTTAACGTCAGCATCGCTAACGGCGCCGTCTGCAACCTTATAGTCGTCCGCGAAATATTTTCGTAAAATTTTGATCTTATCGCTATCGGTTTTTGCATTTGCTGCGTCTTTATATATCAAAAAGCTCTTTTGCAAAGACGAAACGTCGTGAACCGGAGTTAAGATTAGCTTTACGTTGCTTTCTTTTAGCGTCGCTTCGATCTTTTCAAGCTCTAGGCGGCAGTATGGGCACTCAGGATCGGAAAACATCACGATAGTCGGCTTTTTAGAGTCGTTTCCTAGAGTGATGATATTTTCTTTTTGCTCGTTTTTATAGACTTTTGAGATATTTTTCGCCGCTATTTCCTTTTTTATCTCTTGCAAGTAGGCTTTTTGCGCCTTTAGGTCGATGATATCCGGAAAAAGCAGGTCGCCTTTAGTAAAGATAACCTCATCTTGGCTGACTTGACCGTTACTCAAATTTACCACGACCGCTTCAATTCCGTCGGTTAGCGGTTTGCGCTCAGTTACGTTTACTTTCACGCCCTCGCCGACCATCTGCGAATAAAAACCTACCACTTGCTCGTTTGACGCAGCAAACATCGCAGAGGCCGCCATTAGCGACAAAACTATTTTTTTCATTTCATTCCTTTTTAAAAATTTGCGCGGATTATATTAGCTTTTTATAAATAGATAAAAAATCACGCTTTTAAAACTCTATCCGTGCCGTTTTTTACTATATTTGGATCCAGATCAAGCTGCTCGAGGTAGGCGATTACGTATTTTCTACTCAAATTTAACGCCTCTTTCGCATTCGTTACGTTTACGGATCCTTGCGCGGCGATGATGGCTTTTAGCTTCGCAAGCGCCTCGTTTAGGGCTTTTGACGTTACGAAAAGATTATGCGCGAGCCTCACCACGCGGCCGATGCCCGTTAGCTTTTTTAGCGCGTTATCGCCGCTAACGCGGTCGATCTCAAGCTCGTCGTAGATGTTATAAGGCGCCAGGGGAGCTAAATTTCCGCTTTGCAAAATCTCGTAAATTTTCTCCTCTAGCCTGATTTTTAGCTTGCTCATATCCACGCCCGTTTTGGTATAGACGCCGTCGTTTTTAGCGATCATGCCAGCACTTTCTAGCTCGTCAAGCGCCTTTTGAGCGATGTTTTCGCTAGCCCACGAGAGCTTTAGGCTGATACTTGTAGCCGAAAACACCGCAAATTCGTTCTTTTCTATCATAAATTTTACCGCGCTTTTTATCCGCTCGACCGCGCTTAGATCGTAGATGTTTAGCGCCTTTTCATCAACGAATACGTTTGGCGTTTGTTTTGCGATAGCAACGGCTTCCTCGTGATTTAGCCCGAAACGCTGATAGGCCGATATGATGCCAAAGCCGTTTTTATGCGTATCTTTTAGCATCGCAAATGCGCTTACGAAGTCCTTTTTAAGCAGCGCGTTTAAAAACGAAATTTTGCTTGATTTTTTCATCGGCTCGCTCACGGCGTTTAGCACCCTGCCGCCGCCTATGACGCGGCCGTTTGCGATGAGCACGAACGGCTCGTCAAATTTTAAAAACATATCCCTTTCAAATTTAAACGTCGCAAATATCCCACCCTCTTTTTCGCTAAGAACCAGCGCTTTTGCGGGCGCGGCCTTTGCGCCGACGCAAAACGTCACGCTCTGCCCGTGCGTTAGCTCGCGAGCAAAAACTATCGCGTCTATCTCGCGAAATCCTCTAAAAAAGCCCTTTTTACTAAGCAGCTGGCCCTTTTTTAGATAGTTTAGCTCGATCCCCGTCAAATTTAGCGCCACGCGGCTGCTAACTCCCGCGCGGTCGACGAAATTATCGTGGCTCTGCACGCTTCGCACCTGCACCTCTTTGCCCGCGTCGTAGTTAAACAGCTTCTCGTTTTTCGTCACGCTGCCCTCTATCACGGTGCCCGTGACTACGTTTCCGATACCTTTTAGGCTAAAAACGCGGTCGATGTAATACCTAAAAACGCCCTCTTGCTCGCGGTTAGCCGCCTTTAGTGTGAAAAGATAATTTCGTAGCTCATCGATACTCGCGCTATCTTTGATACTAACCGGGAAAATCTCTAAAATTTGCAGATTTTTGTAGTTTTGCGCAGCGGCGTAAATTTCGCTTTTTCGCTGCTCGATTAGCTCCGCGCTAGCTAGGTCGCACTTTGTTAGCGCGACGATGAGAGAGCGAACGCCAAGGATGTTTAAAACCTCCAAATGCTCCAAAGACTGCGGCATAAGCCCGTCGTTTGCCGCCACGACGAATAGGCACGCGTCAAATCCGTACGCGCCGCTGATCATAGTTTTGATCAAATTTTCATGCCCTGGCACATCGATAAATGCGATATTTTCGCCGTTTCTGCTCAAATTTGAAAAGCTAAGATCGATCGTGATCCCGCGCTTTTGTTCCTCCTCGAGTCTGTCGCCCTCAAAGCCGTTTAGCTCCTTTATCAGCGCCGTTTTGCCGTGGTCGATGTGCCCGGCCGTTCCTATTATTAAGCTCATTTTTCATCCGTTTCGTTGATTTTTTCTATCAAATTTTGCACGTCCGCGTCCAGCACGCTGCGAAGATCGAGCAGAAATTTACCCTCCTCGATGCGGCCGATCACGAGATTTTTCCTAAATTTAGCCTCGTTCTCGTTCGCGTTTCCTTTGACGGCTAGCGCGAGGCTAGGTATGCGTTTGTTTGGCATAGTGCCGCCGCCTACGAAGGTCGTCGTGCGCACGATTTCAAGCGGAGTTTTTAGCTGCGAGTTTATGAAATTTGCCGTGTTTTCTAGCTCATCCACGCTTTTATAGAGCTGTTTTACCGTCGTGATAAGCTCAGATTCGCGGTTTGCGTAGGCTTTGACGCTCTCGGCTAAAAGCGAGATGATCACCTTATCCACGCGCAGCATTCTTAGCAGCTGATTTTTCTTTAGCTTTGCGATGAGACCCTTTTTGCCTAGGATTATGCCGCACTGCACGGAGCCAAAGAGCTTGTCGCCGCTAAAGCTAACGAGCGAGGTCTCTTTTAGATTTTTTAGATTGGGCTCGTTGCGCTCTAGGCCGTAGGGCAGCTCGCCGTAAAATCCGCCGCCAAGATCGAAATAATCAATCAAATTTCGCTCCCTCGCCAGCGCGCTAAGACCTGGCATCGCTACCTCCTCGCTAAAACCCACGATATCAAAATGTGATCTATGCACCTTTAAAATCAGCTTCGAGTTTTCGTTTATCGCGTCCTCGTAGTCGCGCAGGTTGGTTTTATTCGTCGTGCCCACTTCGCGCAGGATCGCACCCGAGTTTGCCATGACTTCGGGCACGCGAAAGCTCCCGCCGATCTCGACTAGCTCGCCTCTGCTGATGATAGCTTCGCCGCCTTTTGAGAAGGTATTTAGCACCAAAAATACGGCGCTTGCGTTGTTGTTTACTATGACGGCGTCCTCAAATCCGAAAAGCTCCGCCAGCAGCCCGCCCACGTAGTCGTAGCGGTTTGAGCGGCCGCCCTTTTCGACACTGTACTCTAAATTTGAATACCCCGTGATAACAGGCTGGGCTCGGCGTAAAATTTCAGGATCGATCGCGCTGCGGCCGAGGTTTGTGTGGATGATGACGCCGGTTGCGTTTATTAGGCTGCGCAGGCTCAAATTTGACGCCTTTTCGTACCTTGCGAGCGTATTTTGGACGATAGCGTCAAGCTCTGGGCAGTTTTTGCCGCCTAAAATTTGAGCGCGAAGGCTCTCTAGCTCGGCCCTAGCGACTTTGGTTAGCAAGCTAATATCAAGCCCGAAAAATCGCTCGTTTTTTATAAATTTATCTATCTGCGGGAGTTTTCGTAGTTCGTTCAAATTCGCTCCTAGTAAATTTGTGTTACCGAGCGCGATTTTAGCATAAATTTGGATAAATCTAATCTTATTAAAAAAAATAAATATAAAATTTCAGAGCCTATTAATGCCTTTAGTATTAAAATGCGCTCAATTTTGATAACGCGCAGCGCGGGGAGAAAATCATGAAAGAATTCGGTTTTTACAACGATTTTGACGAGAATTTGATGCTAAACGAGCAGATCGAGATAAATGGCGAAGGCGACTATCTCGTCTCAAATTCGCCCAAACTAAAGGCAAGCGTAGTAGCGCCGGAGATAAATTTTTATCTAAAAAACACCGCCGACTCGGTGCTGGATAAGGCTAAAAACACGCTTTTACTTTATGAGGCAAGAGCCAGCGCCTTTGACCTAGCGCGCGACATCGACTACGAAAAACCCGTCGGTAAAAACGTCGTGATCGTTAGCAACGGCGGACGCGAAAATTTGGCGAATTTGCTTAAGGTTAAAGGCTTTAAAACCATCGAGCTGACGCATTTTGAGATCAAATTTATCTACGGCGCCGCAGGCGAGCTAAGCGTGCTAGTGCTGCGCCCAGACGGCGAGTTTGAGGTAGACTGCGACTTTTTCCTCGTAGAAAACGCGCGCGAATACATGCTAAAACAAAGCGGCTGCTACGAGATCGCGGACAAAAGCGACGATGAAATCGCCTCGCTGCTAGACGCGCAAAGCCCGAAATTTAAATTTAAAAGCCATGTCCACTACGACTCCACGATCTGCCAGTACCACGAGCGCAGGCACGAGATCTGCGGCAGATGCGTCGAGGCCTGCCCTACGGTAGCGATCCTAAAAGAGGACGAGACCAAGCACCTAGTTTTCTCCCACATCGACTGCATAAACTGCGGCGGCTGCGTTAGCGTCTGCCCTAGCGGCGCGCTTGACTACTCCGATATGCCAAGAAATTCATTTGCCCAGATAGCCAAACTCTACCGCGGCCGGATCGCGCTAGTCGTGCCCGCAAAGGCAAATTTAGAAAACCTAAGCATAAATTTACCCGCAAACGTGCTGCCTTTTGCCATTAGCGGCGAGAGATTTTTGAGCGAGACGCATCTGCTTACATTGCTTCAAGAAAGCGGCGCTCAGGTCGTGATCTACGAGAAAAATATCGGCAAAGGCACCAAAGACGCGGTGGATATTTTAAACCAAATTTACGAGCTTAAATTTAACGAAAAAGCCGTCCT
>CAURRL010000002.1:0-29731 GCA_963526895.1 uncultured Campylobacter sp.
TTTTAGGCGTTTAAATAATTTCATAAACTCTATGGAAGAAACTATCGGTAAAAACGAAAAAAGAATATCCGAACTAAAAACGCAAAACAATGACTTAAGGCAAATCATCTCAGAAAGTCAAGAGTATGGCCGCATGAATATCTTAGAACTCCTTAGAGAAGACGACAGGAAGATCAACGCGGAACTTGATAAGATAGCCGCCAACAAAAACTATAAAAGCAGCTTTGTCGCTAGATCGCTGGAGCTTTTAAAAGAACACTCGGAAAAAGCCGTGCAAAAGCAAAAAGCAGGCGATATCGAGAAAAATGAAAGCTTTGAGCGGTAGATATATCAAAAGGACAAGGCTCGCGTCTTGTCCTGCGATCCCAAATTTTATTCCTCCATATCCATTTTTTTGTTGATGAGCGAGCGTAGGAATAAATTTTTGCTGATGAAATTCTTCTTGCAATATTCCTCTATAAAATTATATTCGGCCTCCGTGCAGTATAGAGTTATACGCTTATTGGCTTTATCCGCTTCTTCAAGCCTAGGCCTACCCATCCTCTCTTTTTTATCCTCCGAGCTGAACGTGCGGTTAGCCCCGGTTCCTTTTAAGACCGAGTCTATGTCTAATTCCATATTTTTTGCCATAGTTTATCCTTTCAATTTCGTAAGTAGCGATTGATATTCGTCGAAGAATGCCTGGTAGCTTCTTTGCGATAAAGCGTTTTCATTATAAAGCTCCGCAAACGATAGTCCGGTATTAATAGCGTTATTTACTATTTTAGAGTTCTTAAAATAAAACATCGGGATATTTTGAAACCTGTTCTTTAGGTTAGAATTTAGAAACTCTAACTCCTTGTCGTCCTTGTAGTTTGTAGCTATTAAAACGATATTTGGATTGATGTGCGAGATCTCCTCGATAGTTTCAACAGTTCTCAATACGGCGTTATAAGAAGGTGTGCAAGGCACTATGATAGCTTTGCAGCCCCTTAAAATATCCAGGACGCCTCCTGCGACGAATCCTCCAAAATCATAAACGCAATCGTCTATGCTTTGGACTTTATCTAAAATTTTAGCCTTTTTGGGATAAATGTTTTCTATACACGATTTATCGTTTGACTGCAAGAAATACCCCAAATCTTTCGCTATACTAAAAGCAAACGGCGTCTTTCCTACGCCGCCCTTCTTGTTGATCACGGCTATTTTCATTTTTTGTCCTTATAAATCATAAGATATTTTACTTTAACATACTCTAAAGTAAATTGATGTATTCTAAAATAAAATATCTTACAATATTCTTAATTATATTAAAATACCGTATTTTATAATACTAAAGTCTAAATTTCGCCTCTTTCTTTTTTGTCTCTATCGTCCCTCGAGTGCCCCTTGTCTGATCTATTTTGCTGCAACGTCGGAGCAATATTTACATCGGCCGAGCTCTTTAACCTATGTGCCGTGCTGTCGTCTATGGTTTTAAATCGCGATTTGCTAAGTTTGACCAAGGGCTCGAGTTTCTTCTCGGCGCGACCTAGGATAGAAGCGTCCCATTTCTTTTTAAAGGCCGTCTTTTCCACCACTATTTGATCATACACGCTTTGGCCAAGCTCGTTCGTCCTCTTAACTCTTTTTCTAAATTTAACCTTTACCTCTTCTTCGCCGGTGATTGCAAATCTGACGAATTCCCCCGTATGGATATTATTTTCTTTGATAACTCTTTGTAGATCCTTACTCCAGATATTTACCAGCTTCCCGGAGCCGGTTTTGTATTGGACGTAATAGCTTTTTTCGCCGTTTTCATCAAATTTGTAATTGGCCTGGCCAAAAGATACTACTTCATAATAGTGGGGTTTTGTCTCGCGCTCTCCTATCTTTCGTTTGATAGTAGCCGTGGCTTCTATACCCAGGTTATTTAACTCGAGCGCAAAGCTTTTTCTTAGATCGGCCAAGTCTTTTTTATTTGGGTTAATCCTCTCTCCAAAGTTATTACTCATTTTTAAACACACGTGGCAATGCGGGTTATCCGTATCGTTATGGACGGCTATAACAAAATAGTTGTCCGGGTATTTTTTCTTGATGACCTGAATTGCGGCCTTTTTGATTTTAGCACCGGGAGCAAGCTTGTGATCCTTCATAGAAAACACCAAATTTAAAGTTTCTCTCTTTTCCTTTAAAGATAAGGACTTTATTTCGGACGTCTTTGGAATTTGGATAAAGCTATTAAAGCTTTCGCCCATATCTTTTAATTTATCTTTACCTAAAAAAATCTCTTCGTCGCTTGATTCCACTTCAAGATTTCCATTCCTAGATATATATTTCAGATGAGCTTTTAATTTTTCAAAATTTGTAGAAGATCCGGTTATTTTTACGACAACTTCCGTATTTTTCCGCGCCGATGGTACATAAGATCTTTTGGCGCTTTTTAATCTATATGCGCCTGAGCTATTTTGTTTTTGGCTTGTTTGAATGAATACTTTCTTGGCAAACCACTCACCTTCTTTGCTAATCTTAACTTTTGGCATTTACACTCTCCTATCCAGGCGAGTTTTATACTCGGTGATTATGCCGTTCACCTTCTTGATTTGTAAATTTATATCATTTAGAACATCCGACATTTTTTCTAAATCTATATTAAATTTTACTCCTAGTCTCTCTTTCAATATAGCTACTAAAGAGTTTATGTTTCTACCTAGTTTATTAATATCCACTAAAGCAGAGGCTAGTTCTTTCATCTCGATATTGTTATAAAATTTATCGTTATATATAGTATTTTTTATCCTCCATCTAGTCTCTTTTGTTACAGAGGTAAAGCCGTGAGACTTTGCGCTATTTTGCAAAAATGAATATTCTTCTTCAGTCAAATTTATTCTGATCTCTCTTGAAAATACCGGACTATGTTCGCTTACTTGTTCTATGTCATTTTTTTCCATAAAAGAAATTATGATCTGATTTATTATCTCGTTTATAGACACCTTGTTATCTTTTTTAATTTTTTCTAAAAAAGTATAGACATCTTCATCTATCTTTATAAGTTTTGCGACTCTAGTTCGGCGATGGTCTAAGGTCATTTTTTTATCGTTCATTGTTTACTTCCTTGTGAGCCTCGCAGAGAATTTGCGTTTTACGTCGATAAAAATATATATTTTTTCGGCGTAAAACGCTATCCTGCATTAAAACAAATATCTTATGATGTGATTATAGCAATATTTTCTGAGACTGTGATAAAATTTTATTGGATATAGACTTGGTCTATTATTGTAAATTTTAGAACATTGGGGTATAATCTCATATGTATTATTTAATATCTGTAAAGGAGTCGTTATGGCTGAAAACAATAATAGCACTAAAAAACGTAAGGTAGTAGATATTGATGAAAATATCAAAATTTTACAAGAAAAAATCAATAGACTGAAAGACAGAAAAAAGAACCAAAGCAAAAAAAATATTGATAGGATGGGGGCTTTACTGGCTCAGGCTATCGGCAAAAACGATCAACTGCTTGCCGAGTTACTAGAGTTACTTGAGAAATATAAAGAAAATGAGATTATTGAAACAATAAAAAGTATTCTTGATATAGAATAATTCAAAATTATTAAAGAGAGCATCATTGAACAATTTTGTAAAAAGCATAGAAAATTTGATATCGGCAAAAAGACTAGAGTCATATAATAATAGCGTAGAAGAGCATTCTAAAAATCTTGAGCTTATTTCAAAGCTTACGCCCGATATAGCGATGATAGAAATATCTATAAGGAATATTGTCGATTTTTATATTACTCAAAAATACGGCACCGATTGGATAGCGAACTCTAGTAATGAGAAGATCATATCTGAAAGAGAAAATATAAGCAGTAGATTAAAACAAGGGGCGCCACTCACCCATGAACAATATTTATCAAATTTCAGCCTAGGTAAGATAATACATCTGGCCAAGGATAACTTTTTAGAACAAAAAATATTTAGTGACTTGAGTAAATTTAATTTTAAAGATTTTGCAACTAGTAATAGAAATTTTTACTTTTATAACAACAATAAAAACAACTTCACGAACTATGAAAAATCTGAAATAATCCTTTCGCTTCTTCTAACAATAAGAAACAGAAGCTATCACTGGGAAAATCTCTTAAAGACAAGACGCAGTAAAAATAATAACGATAACTTTCCTAGAATAACGCATAGGCTGCATGAAACCAATATAGGGATCATGCCGGACAAGATCGAGATATTTTTAAAAAGCGTTTTTATTGAAATTTGTAAAGAATAAAAAAATGCAGGATAAATTTTATCCTGCACCGGGCGTCATGTCCGCCCCTCGAAGTATGCTGAATTCTACCTAATAGTAGCTTAACTAGTTATTAATTTTCAATATTAATCTTATCGTTTTTTGCTAGATCCTCGCATTTTAAGAAAACTCACCAAAAAGCAAAATTTTATACCAAAACTTAAACAAATTTTGCCCATTTAAGCTTCTAAAACTTAAAATAATGGTTTTACCTTTTACGGATCATCGGTAAAAAGGAGGTTTTGATGCTTTTGTATTGAAAAGTAAGATTTTCACTAGAGTTATAAATTACAAACAACAGAGAAGTGTGGTATAATAAGATAGTAAATTTAAAATCAAAGGATGCACAATGTATGCAATAAGTTTTGATATGAATACTTCTTCTTTACAAGATACCTACACTACTGCTTATAATAATGCTTACTATGAGATTCAAAATATACTAAAAAATTTTGGTTTCGAGAGAATACAAGGAAGTGTTTATGTAAACAATATGCCAAATAGTTTGTCTTCTGTATATAAGGCGATTGAATATTTAAAAAAAGTTGAATGGTTCAAGCAGTCTGTAACAGATATTAGAGTTTTTAAAATTGAAGACTGGTCTGATTTTACGGATATAGTAAGAAATTAAAAACAACATACAACTATCCAGAGAGCAATTTCTATTTATAATATAAAAATGTTTTATATTATAAAATAATGTTTTATATTATATTAAATATTATTTTATAATATTTAATATAAAGCAGATAACCAATGATTAAGTTTAAATTGTTTGAAAACGTCGATATAGCATTTTTGCGTGACTTACAAGACATAACCAATCCAACAAAAGAAAAAATTAACAATACCGTCATTCCATTGATGCTTGAGTTTGAAAAGCTTGCCAATAAGACAACAATACAAAACATATACTTTGCCTACTACGAAAGCACGATCGTAGGATATAAACATTTTTATTATAACCCAGCAGATAAGAGCGGCTGTATGTTCTCAACCTACGTAGATACGTCATATAGGCGAAAAGGCCTTGCTAGGCATATGATATGGGATACGATCAGTTTTTTAGTAAACAAGGATATAAAGCACACAAAAGTTTATCTAGCAAAATTTGATGGAGAATTTTTACTGTTAAAATTATATCGGGAGTTTGAAAAGATGTATCCCGGCTTAATAAGTAATAGTGAAGACAATTTTTATAGAAAATATAAAAATAATACTATATTATAATTAATACCATTTTAATATAATAAAGCATATATAATTATACATAGTTATAAAATACCGTTATTTATTATAAAATAACTTACTTAGTAATATCTAACTCTTTATTATTCTCTCTTACTCTTTCGCCTTTTTTAACGAGTTTTTCGCTATTGTCTTGTGCATTTTTAGCCAAAATTTGAAGAATATTTTTTATATCTTTTTGCAGCATCGACTCTTGGTCTTTTGGATTTATGGCCGATTTCATAGTGGATATAAAAGAACTTACAAATTGCGATGTTTCCTCACCGGCGGTTTGCGATATGGCCTCAATCGTCTTTAGACTTCCGGCTAGCACCTTATCGAATGCGTTTTCTCGTTCCGGGTTTTTAAATTTTTCAACGCCTCCGTCTCCAAATTTCTCAATTATCGTCTGATACTCTTCTTTTTCTTGTTGCGTCGGCCTATTTCTTGATATATCTTTGCTCGTCAAATCTATCAAGCGATCAAGCTGTTTTGAAAAGTTATTTTCGCCCATAGGAATTTCAAGATTATATGTGCCGCTTTGCATTTTTAGCTCGACGTCAATTTTGTCTTTTGGAAATTTCATATCTTGTTTGTTTTTAAAATTTAGCATTTTATCAACGACGCTTAGCGATTGTATAAGAGCTCTGGCTTCTTCGCCCCTATAGGCTTCATCGGTCTTTAAAAGCGTCTTAAGCTCGTCTCTGAGGTTATCGGTAGATTTGACGGTGATTTCAAAGTCTTGCTGCATGTCTAGCTCCTATGATGAATTTTGCATTTCAAAGCGTATGCGATCCTTTTTACGCCTTTTTCGTCCGCATAGTATACGGTCTGTCCGCTAGTAGCGACTATAATACCGTGTTTTTGCCTGATTTCGTCAAATACTTTGAGTTTTGAATAGTCTTTACCTGGTTCTAAAATTTCCATACTTCCTCCTTTTTACCGATGATATTTTACCAAATTTGATTTATGTGCCTAAAAATGGGCTTTAAAGGCAGGTTTTTAGTATAAAATTTTATTTAAGAAAATATTAAGTCTTTTGATTTTTGGGATTCTTATTAAATTTAAATTCTTATAAATTTAGGGGGTGTGAATAACTGAGTTTTTCACATGCGTTTTGAGCCGAATATGGCGGTTTAAAAATGAGTTATTCACCTAAAATTTTTTCTTGGCATTTTAGGGAGATAATTTCAGAATTTCTTGGCATTTTAAGGAGTTTTGAAAAAATTTCTTGGCATTTTAAGGAGTTTTATATTTTTTCTTGGCATTTTAGGGAGATAAACAGCCATTTTTGCTTATAATTAGCTTAAAATAAGCTATATTTAAGCACTTACTCCTCAAAATGCTATGATTTTTTATCGCAAGTCATCAAAATGCCAAGATTTTTTGATTTTTCTTGGCATTTTAGGGAAAAAATTTGACAACAACAGAAATTGCGGCTATAATTCTTGGCATTTTAGGGAAAAAATTATATTTTTTACTGAATATACGCTTAAAATAAGTTATATTTAAGTAAAAAATGATCGAATTCGGCCATTTTTTGAGCATAACTCCCTAAAATGCTAAGATTTTTTTGCAGCAAGTCATCAAAAAAGTCCCCATTTTTCATTTTTTGGGAGCTTTGTAGGGAGATTTTTTGGCTAAATTAAAAAGCGATGTCTAAGAATTTCAATAAAAGGAAGAAAATGCCTCAAGATATACCTGGTGTAGACGACGATCCGGGTGAAGAGCAGGATTACGACGATCTAGAAGACGACTTTTTCGCTCCGGTGGTCATAGATCCGCAGGAACAAAGAATTTATGAGGCCGATTATTTAAAGGACGATAGTTATATCAAGCTTTTAAAGGCCAATTCCGTCATTAGAGGCAAGGTAGTCGCCGACAAAAGAGGGCTGAAGATCAACATATACGACCTGAAGGTCTTAAATTTCTTACTAAAAACTCTTCAAGAGTGCGTTAAAAAAGACACTCAGCCCGTAAAATTTACTACCCTAGTGATCCCATTGGAGTTATTCAAGCGCGTAGTGGACGATGCGAAAAATTGGAGGACTAATTTTATAAAGTCCGTCGAAAAGCTCGAATATATAGCATTCGAGTTAAATAACTACAGAGACTGGGAAAAGAATGAATTTATCATCTGGCAAAAAACCAGGCTTGTTATAACTCCAAATTTCAAGACTAAGGGCGAGGAGCGTAAAAAAGCTACTTGCGAGATCAGCTTTGCAAAAGAGCTGGCTACGGCCTGCTGGCAAAAGACCGATTATACGCACCTGGATTTTAAGACCCTAAATAGCTTTACGAGCAAATATGCCATCAGATTTTACGAGGCCTTAGTGGCCAAGATCCAATACTACACGAATTTCAACAACTACAAAACCGAGTATGACTTTAAACAAGAGGAGCTGGAAGGGATTTTTGATGTAAAACTATCAAACTTACCAAATGGATTTTCTTATTTTCTATGCAAAATAATTCATTTTGATGACGTGGTTATCCCCGATCTCCAAGGCAAGCTGCAGTTCGGCTACGAGATACACGGCAAGGACAAGATCATCACGTTTAAATTTCAAAAAGACTATCTCGAGCAGTTTAGGACTAGAAAGGCCGACACGGTCGATCTGGCCATAGAGAAATTTAGAAATCTCATCGACGCAAAAAAAACTTATGACGACGGTCATACGAGGGTTTACGAGATAGATACAGACAAGCCCGAAAACGCTATGATGGATTTTTTGCTAAACATCAGCCAATACTACTACGGCATTTCGCTGCTAAAAAGGCCTGAGGAAATAAACCGGTTCGGAGAGGTTGCTATGAGCCGCGAGGGGGATTTATATTATATTAACACTCGCAAAAGAATTTCATATGGCAGGGCGAAGAAATTTTTGATCTATCTTTATAAAAATTACTACGAGCAGATCACGCGCGAGATAAGGGCGCTGAAAGAAAAAGGGGAAGTCGCCGCAAAGACTAAGCAAGAAAGAAGCTTGTTCGACGATATCTAGGGTTTTGATTTGAGGTTTCTAAGCTTCATCTCGGCCGTTTGTATCTCTTGGTCTTTGTCGCTAAGTTCTCTAAAGTACTTCAGCATCTCTTGTTCTAGTGGAGTCAGGCTTTCTAGCTCGCCTTTGTAGTATGAGCATATAAGGTCAAAAACTTTAGGCCTATATTTGCGCCAGTTGTAAAAAGTCGTTAAGGACATATCCAAGTCCTTGACCATCTCTCTTTTATTGAGGGTATAAATCCTCTCGCGATCGTCCATAGTTAGCTCTTTCTTGATTTTAGTAAAAAAAAATGCTACGATTTCAATAACGGCAATTTTAGAATTGATTGCAAACAATTATAACACATTGCGGATTTTAGCCCAAAAAGTTATGTTATAATTAAACAAAATCTATACAAAGGAGCGCGAATGAAAAAAATCATAGCCGTTTCGATTATCGGCGCTTTTTTCTTAGCGGGCTGCGGGAAGGAAGAAATATATCCCGTGGACTACTATGAGAAAAACGACGATGCTAGAGCGGCCAAAATCGCAAAATGCGAAAAAGCGTCAAAAATGAACGCAGAAGAAATGGCTAACTGCCATAACGCCAAAAGGGCGCAATATCTGATTGATGAAAGCAAGCCAATAGGCCTTTCAGCTAAAAAATCTGAGAAAACCGATGAAAAATAATCTTAAAAAAGGAGCAATTAAAGCAATGATTTCAAATAAGTCCGCTGAACTAAGCCTTGTTTCAGCAAACTCTTGCGAGGGGGGGGGCAACCTATAAGCGAAATTTAACCTCTTTTGATTTCTTAAAAATATCCCTTCTTTTAACTCTTGCGATCTTAATTTTCTTTCCGACCGATATCTTGGCCGCGCCTGCGAGCGGTGGTCTAGAAAAAGTCAATACTCTGCTCGAAAACGTCGTTAGTTGGCTCAAATACGCCGCCGTAGCCGTCGTTACCATAGCTATATTCGTGGTAGGCTATAAGGTGCTATTTGGTGGCCAAACTATCAGAGAGTGCGCCCCGATCATCATAGGCGCCGTTCTCATAGCTTCGGCTGCAGCTATCGCCGATCTTTTGGTAGGAAATATTTAAGATGCAAACAGAGGCGATGTATAAAGGACTCACCAGGCCGGCCATGTTTTTTGGCGTCCCCATCATCCCTCTGTTTTTCGTTTGCGCCTTTTTCGGTCTGATGTCCATATACGTCGATCTGAAAATGTTCGCATTCACGGTGCCGTCGGTTTTGATTATGAGGGCGATCTCTAAAAAGGACGAGTCTATTTTTAGGCTACTGTTCTTAAAAATGAGATTTCTCTCAAACCCGGCAGCAAAGAAATTTTATAAAGTCAAAACCTACAACTCTCAAAGTTATTCAAAAATGCCGTTTAACAACGATTTTCCTAAAATCAGCGCGATCGGTCTACATAAAAATCCAAGCTTCGATAAATTTATTCCCTACCAAACCCTAATAGGCGACATAGTAGTCACCAAAGACTACGAGCTGCTCGCCACTTGGCAAGTAGAGGGAGTTTCGTTTGAAGTCGAGGACGAGATAGATATTGATCAGTTTAAAAATAGGCTCAATATGCTTTTTAGAAGCGTTACGGATAAACCTGTATCGTTTTATTTTCATAACTGCAAAGTGCCTAGCGAGGATAGGCTCGAGTCGAATTTTAAAAATGAATTTTTGAATGACCTTGATAAAAAATACTATGACGGCTTTAGCAAAGAAAACACCAAGTCAAACAAGCTATTTTTAACGATGGCCTATTCTCCACTAGGACGCCTGGAGAGATCGAGCTTCAAAAAAGACAGCGTCGAAAAACGCGTCAAAGAGCTAAACGGCTACGTAAAAACCATGCGCGAATATTGCGACTCCATAAGCGCTAGCCTTGAGGCCTTTAAGCCTTCAAGGCTTGGAATTTATAAAAAAGACGGGGTCGATTTTTCATCCCAGCTCGAGTTTTACAACTATCTGATCGGAGGCGAGTTTAAACCAGTCAGAGCCTCTAACGCTCCGTTATTCGAGTATCTTAACGGCGGTCTTGATACGATCATGTTTTCAAATTCGGCCATGCAGTTAAATTTCAGCGACGGCAAGAAAAGATTCGCCAAAGCCGTAGAGTTTAAAGACTATACGCAATTTACGTATTCGGGCATCTTAGACGCGCTTATGTATATGGACATCGACTATACGATCACGCAAAGCTTCACGCCTATGGCCAAGGTGGACGCTAGAGACGGCCTGGTCAAGCAAAGAAAAAGGCTCGTAAGCGCCGAAGACGAAGCCATAAGCCAAATAGCCGAGCTCGACGAAGCGCTCGACGAGCTTGCTAACGGCAGTATATGCTTCGGCAAATACCATTTTTCGGTAGTCGTATACGGAGACACGTTAAGAGACGTCGAAAAAAAGACCAATGCTATGGTCTCCAAACTGAGCGATATAGGCTTTTTGGCCTCGATCTCAAATATCGCTTTACCGGCTACTTATTTCGCCCAGTTTCCAGCAAATTTCGCCATCCGCCCAAGGCTTCACAGCATTTCTAGTAAAAACTATGCCAGTCTAATGGCCATGCACGGGTTCGCGTCTGGTAGAAAAAATAAAAACTGTTGGGGAGACGCGGTCACGATACTAAAAACTCCGAGCGGGACTCCGTATTATTTTAACTTTCACGAGATAAAAACCGACGATGATTTCGGCAAGGACGATATCTTAGCCAATACTTTAGTGGTCGGCCAAAGCGGTAGCGGAAAAACGGTCTTAATGAATTTCTTGCTCGATCAGCTATGCAAATTTCAAGACAGATCCACTTTCTTAGACTCTCTCCCCGAAAACAAGAAAAAAGCTACGTACTTTTACCTGGATAAAGACAAGGGCGCAATGGGCAATATCATCGCTCTTGGGGGCAAATATATTTCCATAGACGGCGGAGCGCCTACTGGGTTTAACCCGTTTATGGTCGATACTACGCCCGAAAACCTCAGAAAACTTAAAATTTTAATCAAAATGCTCGTCACTAAAAACGGCGAAATTTTAACGACTTTGGAAGAGAAAAATTTAAATGCAGCCATAGAAAGCGTGATGTTCAATTTTGAAAAAGAGGAGAGAAAATTCGGTATTTCTTTAGTCCTAGAGCATCTTACGGAGGACTCTAGCGAGACCAACTCTTTAAGATCGCGCTTAGAGCTTTGGCAAAAGGGCAATAAATTCGGCTGGGTATTCGATAACGAAACGGACGAGCTAAATTTTAACGACGAGGATATTAACGTCTACGGCATCGACGGGACTGATTTGCTAGCCGACAATGAGATCAACGGAGCCGTCGCGCACTATATCCTTTGGAGGATATTTGATCTAACGGACGGCAGACGCTTCGCCCTTTTTATAGATGAGGCCTGGGACTGGATCAGGAACCGCGTCGTAGCCGATGAAATTTTTAACCAGGAAAAGACTATCAGAAAGAAAAACGGCTTTATAGTTTTAGGCACTCAATCCGTCGAAGACTTCTCCGAAATCCCTATAGCTCCTGCCATCATACAACAAAGCGCGGCCGTGCTGATCCTGGCAAACCCAAAAGGCAAGAAAGAAAACTACTGCGGCGTCTTAAAACTTACCCAAGAAGAATACGAATTTGCTATTAACACCGATCCCGCCGCATATAGATTTTTGATCAAAAAAGCAAACGAAAGAGCCGTGGCCTCGATAAATTTATCTCACGTCGGAAGGACGAATTTAAAAATACTTTCTACTACCAAGGGCTATATAGAGAGCATAGAAAAGATCAATAAAGACAAGAATCTAAATTACGAACAAAGGCTTCATAGCTTAAAAAAGCTATACGAGGCGGCATAAAGGAGACATCTATGAAAAAATTGGTTTTAAGCTTGGCCGTAGCTTTAAATTTAGCGGCCTCGGGCATCCCCGTTTACGACGGAGCGGCATTCGGACAAAGACAGACCGAATTCTTCGAGCAGGTTAAAACTTGGCTGGAAGAGGCCGATAGGTGGGTGAGGACTACGCAGCACTATAAAAATCAAATAGACGCCTACGCAAAGGAGCTCGCCACGAAAACAGGCATCAGAGACGCCGTAGCCTTCGTCGAGGAGCTAAAAGATATCTATGCCCAAGCAAAAAGTCTAAAGGGCTCTATCATGGGCATATCGGGCGCTTACGGTAACGAAAGCGAGCTTAGCCCTAAAGAAAAAGAGCTTATGGACAAATTTCTAAAATACGACTATTGCGACGATAAGCTCATAGAAAAAGACCAGCAAACCATTTGTCGCCAAAAACGTCAAGATACCTTCAAAGAAGTTCAATTTTACATAGAGCGCAGCGAAGATATCAGCGATCACGTCTCTACGATCAATAAGCTTTCTAAAAAACTCAAAAGCTCGAAAGATATCAAAGAAAGCGTAGATATCGGCAACGCTATCCAAACCCAGGTAGCTCTTTTGGAGGCCGAAAAAACTCAAATAGAAATTTATCAGCTTACCAGGCAAAGGCAAAAGGATGCTCTAAAAGAGCAAGAGAGGGAGCTTTATCTTAAGGGTGAAGCACAGCCCGTCGGGCTATCGTTTAGAGGAAAGTAAAGCAATAATATGAGCGGTTCAACCTTATTTCAAGACCTTGGTAAAGAAATAAATGTATTTCTTGACAAGGCTGCGGACAAGACCGTAACCGACAAGATAGACACCTTGGGACTAGTGATAGCCTCCTGCGTTTTGATTTCTATTATCTATCAAGGCTTAGAGGTTATGTATGGCAGGACTCAGGAGCCGATGAGGACTATACTTTGGAATATCTTCACAAAGGCCGTGATCTGCTCTATTTGCCTAGGTGGAGGCGCGTATATAGCTATCATTACCGATGCCTTTAAAGGCCTTAATGCCTGGGCCGGGGGCGGCGATTTGGGATTATATAAATCCATAGATAGCTTATATGGTGTCGCTCATAAAATTAGCGATACTATTCTAAAAAACCATGAATACGTCGGCGGATTATACGCCCTCTTGTTTTGGGCGGGGTTTCTTATAGGGTTATTGCCCGCATTTTTTACCGTTTTAGGCACCTCGCTTACCTTATCGATTTTGATACTAGTGTTTCCTTTAGCTTTCATATGCTTTCTTTATAAGCAGACCAGGCAAATTTCCATCCAGTGGTTCAATTTGTTTTTAGCTAACGTCTTTACCGTATTTTTCGTAGGCCTTTTTATGAAAATAGTTACGGAAATTATGAGTAAATGGATAGTTGGTATATCTGGAGATCAAACTATTAGGGTTATCTTTCAAATGTTTGTTATTGGCCTAACTATGGGTAGTCTTTTAAGCCTTGCAAAAGGCCTTGCCCAGGGGCTCGCTCAAGTTTCGTTCGATACCGCAGTCGGCTCTGCCATAGGCTCTAGCATGAGAGGCGCGGGAGCCGTAGCCGGAGGCATGGGATACGCGGCATATAAATACGGTCAATTCTTGCGCGCGCCCGGCGCGAACGGGGTGGTCTCTAGGATGGGGCAGGCTATGGGTAGAAGCATAGGCAAAAGATTATACAGGAGATGATATGAGAAATTTGATATTTATTTTTATCGCGACGTTTTGTTTCGCGGGATGCGCGGCGACAAATAAAAGCTTGCCCGGCAACGCGCCGCAGGAAAGCTCGGCCGCCAAGTGGGAGGATCTATTCGATAGCAAAGATTGGTCTCCCGTCAATCAAACCAAACAAGAAGAAGGCAAGGTTCTTTGATGGCTGCCAAAAAAGACGACTACGATATAAACTCATCGCTAACATACGAGGCCAGCATCAGGTATTTGGTGGCCAAATCTAACGGCAGAGCTTGGCTTGTGGCCTTTATCTCTCTTTTTATCGCGGCCATTTCGGTCGGGGCGGTGGCGCTTTTGACGCCTTTAAAAACCGTAGAGCCTTACGTTATCAGGGTAAACGATACCACTGGAATGGTAGATATCGTAACCTCCGTAAAAGACGAGGTGTTGACCAAAAACGAGGCTTTGGACAAATATTTCATAGCTACATACGTAAAGATCAGGGAAGGGTATTACTACGAAATTTTGCAGCAAGACTATATAAAAACTCAAATTCTCTCCAGTCCTAAAGTGGCCGAGGAATATAGAAGCGTATATGTCGGGTCAAACGGCAGAGCCGAGAGATTAAAAAACAAAACCGAAGTGAAGATAGACATAAACTCGGTAGTTTTAGGCGAGAGCAACGGCGTGAAGACCTCTACCATACGCTTTAACGAGGAAAGCGTGGACGTTAGCTCAAAAATCTCTACAAAAACGGCTAAGATAGCTACTCTAAGCTACGACTACGCGCCAAATGAGCTGATCACCGAGCAAGAGAGGCTGGAAAATCCGCTAGGCTTTAAGGTCTTGACCTACCGCGTAGATATCGAAATTTCGAGATAAAGGAGCAAAAAATGATCAGAAAAATACTAAATTTCGGGGTAGTAAGGACGACGATCTATATCTCGGCCATAGTCTTACTCGTATTTTGTCCAATTTTCCTTTTACGGATCGATCAAGCGTCTGAGGGCTTAAACATCTACGCCGTAGGCATCGTCATAGGCCTTCTACTAAGCAGCTTTATAAATGCCGCCGTCAATGCCGAGGAGACTAAATTTAGAAATAAAATCAGGCAAGAGTCTATGGATGAGTTTAAAAAACGTAGAGAAGAACTCATCCCAAACGTATTATCCGCTATCAAAAAATTTAACGAAAACAATAAAAAGGGTATCGACCGATGAAAACAAGTATTATCTCATCTTTGCTTATTTTAGGACTTGGGGCAAATTTATACGCCCTAAACGTCCCGGAATCCGCTAAAACCGACAAAAGAATGACGTTTGCGCAATACGACGCGAACGACGTATTTTTGATCAACGCCAAAAACGGATACGTCTCGATGGTCAAATTTGCCGACGACGAAAGGATAGTAAATATCGCGACGGGTTTTAGCGACGGCTGGGATCTAGTCGATAAGGAGAATTTTCTTTTCATCAAGCCAAAATCTTACGTCGCTCAACCTACCGAACAGCAACAGGCCTACGACGAGGACGGCAACCAAATTCAATACGATCAATCTTTGGTGATCCAGCCTAATGAGGAGGATTGGAAAACGAACCTCATAGTTACGACCAATAAGCGTATTTACGTATTCGACCTCTCTTTGCAAAGCTCTAAAAAGACCAATTACCGCGTCGAATTCCTCTATCCTTTGGATCTTCAAGCCGCGGCCGCAAGCGAACAGCTAGCTAAAGAGCGCGCCAAGGCCGAAGAGGAGATAGAAAAAGATTTAAAGCGCACTACGATACCTAGGAATTGGGAGTTTTATATGCATGTCAATAAAGGCAGCGAAACGATAGCTCCCGATTTTGCTTACGACGACGGAGTATTCACGTATTTAGGCTTTAACAGCACTAAGACCATCCCGTCGGTATTCTTATACGATGAGACCAATAAGGAGAGCATTTTAAACACTCACCTCAAAAAAGACGGAAAATTCGACGTATTGGTCATTCATCAGACTGCAAAACAAATACTTCTAAGAAGCGGTAATAAGTTAGTCGGGATAATGAATAGCGGATATGCCAAAAATCCGCTCGAGCAGACTAGAGAAACTACGGGCAAATCCGTAAATAGGGAGATCACACAATGAGCGATCCCGATAAGAAAAACGATACCGCAAGCGACGAAAATCTAAAATTTGAAGAACCCGAGCTTAGCGTAGAAGAGGTAAATACTAGAAAACTTCAGGCTATCGCGGTCATAAGCTTTGGCTTGATAGCCTTGCTGGTGGTCGGGCTGTATTTTTTCAAGGGCAACAAAAAAGAAGAGGTCGCGCAAGACAAGATAGGCACTCAGGTCAAAAAAGCGAATTTTGATTTTAAAGACGACGAGCCCGAGCAAAAATCGTTTAAGCAGCTAATGCTGGAAAAAAACGATCCCGAGCCTCCCAAATTTGAAACTCCAAAGGATAATCCGTTTATACCGGCCGCAAAGAGCAATACTCCTTCCCCAAAACTCAAAGTTCTCAAGGGCTCCAGCTTCGTGATGGTATCGAATCAAAAAGCGGCCGCGGGCAAAGTTAGAGAGATGCCTACGGATCTAACTAGCGACGAAAGATATATGGTCGATGAAAACGGAAACGTTATCGGTAAGCGTAGTATCTTAAAAGACGATACGGACAACTCTTATGCCGGGCAAACGTTCACTCCTACGGCCGCCAAAAAAGGCGCGTTCAATCCAAATTTGTTGCTTCCTAAGGGTACGTATATCGGATGTTCGCTAGATACAAGGCTCGTTTCGTCCATAAAAGGAGGAATAAGCTGCACGGTAAGCAACGACGTCTATAGCAGCAACGGAAGCGTCCTGCTTATCGAGAAAGGTTCGAAAATAACGGGCTTTTTCGAGGCGGGACAGATGAAAGACGGATTAAATAGAATTTTCGTAGTTTGGCAAGAGATTAGGACGCCAAATCATATCAATATCCCGGTATATAGCGGCGCGAGCGACGAGTTGGGCGGAAGCGGCATAGAGGGCTGGGTGGATCATCACTGGCTCGAGCGCTTCGGCGCGTCCATCCTTCTTAGTGTTATAGACGACGGCTTTAACGTGCTCTTTAACGGCAAGAGAGGCAGAGATAACGTCGATTATACGGAAAACACCAGGGAAACTACCAAGCAAATGGCAAATACCGCTCTTGAGAAATTTATCAACATCGAGCCTACGCTTTATAAAAATCAAGGCGATATCGTAGGCGTCTACGTTAACCGCGATATAGACTTTTCAAAGGTCTATAGGCTTACTAAAAATAACAAAAAAGTAAATAGGGCAAATTATGGAAACTAAAAACGTGGTCTTGAATAAATACGCCAAAGACTTTTTCGGAAAATACCTAGACGACGACAATATCAACGAAATATGCTACCAGGGCGGAAATTTGATTTGGTTTGAGGACGTGCTAGGTAACTGGGGCAGCGAAGAAAGCTCTATGGACGAGCAAAAGGCGAATTCGTTCGCGCAGGCCGCGGCCAGCTTCAAAAACGACAAAATAGATAAAACCAAGCCGATCATGTCTTGCATATTGCCCACCGGCGAGCGCGTTCAAGTCGTGATCCAGCCCGCGACCTCGCGCGGCGTCGTGTCCATAACCATCAGAAAACCAAGCAAGGTGCGCTATAAGCTTGACGATTATATAAGAAACGGCTCGTTAGACGGCGAGACGGCCGCAGCATTTGCCGAAGCCGTAAAAAACGGAAAAAACATAGTTATCTGCGGCGAAACGGGAAGCGGAAAAACGACCTTTATGAAAACTCTCATAGACTTTATCCCTTTTACCGATCGTATCATCACCATCGAGGACGTCGAAGAGATCAAATTTTACGAGCACAAAAACTACGTTCAACTGTTTTATCCCAGTGAAGCCAAGCTAGGAGACCCCGTAACTTCTTCTACGCTACTAAAATCTTGCTTGCGTATGAAGCCTGATAGAATTCTCCTGGCCGAGGTTCGCGGCGGCGAGACCTACGATTTTTTAAACGTTATTTCAAGCGGCCATAACGGATCTATGACCAGCTGCCACGCGGGCAGTATAGAAAGCTGCTATAACAGGCTCGTGATGATGGCTATGCAAAACGATATGGCACGAACGATCGGCAAGGATATGATACTAGACATCGTAAAAAACGTTATAGATCTAATCATCGTGTTTAAAAAGCACGAAGGAAAAAGAAAGGTCATAGAGTATATCTATGACGGAAAAGTCGCCAAGGTAAGCTAAATGGGTTTAAACAAAGGGCAGGTCGTATTTTTATTCGTGATCGCTGCCGCAATGGCGTATTTTTTGACCGGTGTTTTGTGTTTTGCCCTAAATGACGCGGTAAAGATGATACCGAAGAAATTTAGTCTCGATTTTACCTACAAAGCCGTCATCAACGATTATCCTCAAATTTATAAAGCTCTTGGCATAGCCTCCGTTTTTAGCCTAGCTTTAGTATCCATCATCCCTTTTTTACCGAAAAAACAAAGCCTATACGGCAAGGCGAGATTCGCTACCGCGGCCGAAGTTAGAAAAATGAATTTATTCGGCGACGAAGGCATAATCATAGGCAAATTTTTAGGCAAGCTGCTACGTTTCGGCGGGCAACAATTCGTATCGCTCGGTGCGGGTACCAGGTCGGGTAAAGGCGTAGGCGTGATAATACCGAATTTACTAGACTGGAAATACTCGGTAGTATCTCAAGATATCAAACAAGAAAATTTCGATTTTACTTCGAAATATAGACAAAAAGTGCTTAAAAACGAGGTATTTTTGTTTAACCCCTTCGATAAACGCACTCATAGATATAACCCTCTGCACTACATCGACATGAACGGAAACAACGCCGACGGCGAATTGATGGATTTTGCGAACATACTTTATCCTTTGATCGGCGATAGCAATACCCAGTTTTTCAATATGCACGCTCAAAACCTCTTTACCGGAATTTGTTATATGTGCCACGACTTATTAGACACCAGGTTGGGCGTTTCATTTTTAAAAGCCAATAATTTAAATTGTAGCTTTACTCTCTATGGAATTTTGGAGTTAAGCGAGGGTTTGAGATTTTATGTAGATAACGGGGAAGGGACTAAAACAAAGATAAACGGGTTTAAAGATACCTACGATACTCTCTGCGCCGCTGGCGTATTGAGAGAAAAAACTCAAAAATTTATAGACGCTTATTTTGCGATAGAAAGCGCCAACACCAGGAGCGGCGTTTTAAGCTCTTTTAATGCGCCGCTGATGATTTTTAGAAACGATAACGTGCGACTAGCCACGAGCGGGAACGATTTCGATTTTAGGGATTTGAGAAAAAAGAAGATGACCATATATATCGGTATAACTCCCGATCAAATCAATAACGCTAGGCTTATCTTAAATATCTTTTGGCAGCAGCTTCTTTTGTCCAATACCAAAGAATTGCCGCAAAAGAACCCGGATATCAAGCATAAGGTTTTACTGATAATGGACGAATTTACCGCAATAGGCTATTTGCCAATATACCTGAAATCTATCGCCTTTATAGCCGGGTATTGGTTGCGCAGCTTGATAGCTTATCAGTCCGACTCTCAAATAGAAGCGCCGCAGCCTGAGGGATACGGCAAGGAGGGCGCGAAGACGCTTTTAAAAAATCATGCTTGCCAAATTTACTATGCCCCCAAAGAAGAAGACGCCGAACGCATAAGCAGGTTGCTGGGTTACAAAACCGTAAAAAGCAGGTCTCGTAATATAGGCAGAGGCGGCGGAGGTAGCGAAAGCGACGTCAAAAGGGCGCTAATGCTGCCTCAAGAGCTCCAAGAGATGGATTTTAAAAACGAGATCATCAGGATCGACAATGGAAAACCTATTTTTTGTGAGAAAGCTTTTTATTACGTCGATCCATACTTTATCAAAAAATTTAAGACCGTGTCTCCTAGCTTAGCAAAAAAGAAAGGCAAAACCATCAGCGAAGACGACTTAAAAGAGGCCGCCCTTAACGGGGAAACTAAAATAGACGTTCCCGTTCAAAGCATCTCCGACCTGGAAGCGCGATTAAAACAAGACATCGAAGACAGACACCGAAATTTTATAAAAGGAAACAAGTAATGAAACCAACCGTAGTGCTCATACCACTTTTAGTTTTAATGGCTGGCTGCTCCTCAAAAGCTCCCGATCCCGTTAAACTTGACGGCGGATCGAACATAACCATAAATCAAAATTTGCTTTTAAGGCACGAAAATATCGTTCCCAAAGACCCCTTTTTACAGACGAACAATTGGACTTACAATATACACGCCCAAAGGGGATCAGACGGAGAGCTACTTAAAAACGATCAGGTCGTAAAGACGTTTTTGCTCGCGCATAACGCTACAAAAATCATAATCATAGGAGCCGACGAGGTCTCGACCGAGTATCGAAATTTTCTTAGAAGTAACGGCGTAACGGCCGAAATAGAGCTTCAGCCCGTATCGTCTATAGAAATGAGCAAGGATAGGGTAAATATCCTATTTTTTCACAAAAAAGATCAAAAAACCCAATAAAGGAGTTACTATGAAAAAAGTCGGTAAAATGTTGCCTATCGTGGCCGGTATATTGATTTCGTCTTCGGCCGTTGCGCTTGAGCTTCCAAAAAACGTTACCACTCCTCCCGATCTTCTAACGGGAGACGTGAGGTTGGCGTGCGAGGCCATACTTTGCCTTTCATCGAACCAAAGACCGCCCGAGTGCGATCCGTCCATCCAACGATACTACTCCATTAAACACAAAAAATGGCAAGACACTTTAAGGGCTAGGCAAAATTTCTTGAAACTCTGCCCAGTTGGCGAGGATGCCGAAAAAGACGGCAAATTTACGGATTTGCGAGATAACGTCCTCGTAAATTTACGAGACGACTGCACGGCAAAAGCCTTAAATTCCAGGATCGAAACCAAACACGACTTTGGCGATACTTACTACAGGATCGACCCGAAGCTACCGGCGTCTTGCAAGGCTTTGATAGCGCACGAATACACGAATTTGACGTCTAGAAAATACGTTTGCTCGGACGAATTTTACGCCAAAAAAGATTGGGATAACGGATATAAGACCGAGCAGATCCAATACAAAGAGTATATGGACTTAAAAGCTAAAGACGGCGGCTCGGTTTGGCAAGAAGTCCACTCTCAAGGCGATAACGGCGGAAGCATCGTCAAGTATTTTAAAAAAGTACCAATAAATAAAGACTGCTGGGTCAATTGATGGATTTTGTTTCATTCGAGAATGAAGGCCAAAAAGAGATACTGGACTATTCAGCCCTAATAGAGCGTCAAAGGCAGCTAAAAGACGAAATAGCACGCCTAATATCCATAGGGATGCAAAGAGAGGCCTCAAACGGGCTCGATAAGTCCATATACGATGAGATATCGGTCAAATTTGACGATTTTTTAGGACTTACGCAAAAATTCATTAGATTTTTTAATGAACCTCCAAGCGACGAAGATTTTAAAAGGCTAAATTACGCGGCCATACTGCAAAAGGCATATAACGAATTTAGACAATTCTCGGATAATTTAGAATTATTGCGGCTTGAGGAACAGAGCAAAAAATTCTCGAATGAATTTACCAATTTCATAGAAACCACGCAAGCAAGGTTAGAAAACGTCGTTTCGGGCTACGATGAATTTTTAAAGAATTTCATCTCCAAACAAGAAAGCACGATAAAGCCGTTTGAAAATCACGTCGATAACATCGAAAAGCAGCTAAATGCCGTAGTAAAAATTTACGACGGATCTTTCGCAAAAATGCTAAAGATCACTAAAAACGGTGCGATAGCGGTTTTGTTCTTGAACATTTTTATGTTTTTCGTTTTAGGAGCTTTGGCTGCGGGCGTATTTTTTAAAAGCGCCGAGCTGGAGCGAGTTATCGAAATGAGCTCAAATTTGGAAAATATCAAGGTAACGCGAGACAAAGATCGAATAATCCTAAATATCCCCAAAGATAAAATGAGCATCGTCGACGACGGCAAAAATCAAAAGATAATTCTAAAATCAAATTTAACTAAAGGAGAATGACGTGAACGTTTTTGTTACGACCGGCAAATATGCCGACAAGAAAACGGGCGAGCAAAAGACTCTAGTCGGTTTTGGATCTTTGAACGAATACGAAGGCCAAAAGCCCAACGCTAAAGACGTTTTTTATAAGATCAGCGAGATCGATACATTCTTAAAAGCCGTAAAAGCCGATAAAATTCCTGTCAATATGAGCGTTAAAAACGAAGTCGGGGAGAGTATATTTATGAAAGCCGACGCTTATTATCAAACCGGGATATCCAAGGAGGGCATGGCCTACGGATTTAGTAAAATAGCCATCGAGCTACAGCCCGAAAAGCGCAGCGAGACGGGAGAGCTTATTCAAAACGCGGAAAAACTGTATGCTACAAAAGGCAAGGACGGGTATTCGTTCGATAAAAACTCCGATATGGAGCTTGTGGCTAAATTTAATAAGCTTATCTCTGAAGGGGTAGAATTTACCCTTTCGGCAACCAAAAACGATACCTTAGCAAAGTATCCCAAGCTGATGGAGGCCATTAACCAAATAGACAAATCGGCTAAATTCGAGATAGATTTTGAGAAAAACAGGGGGGCTTTCATAAAAAGCGTCCAATCCCCGGCAATAAAAACGAACAGCACCGAAGCTGAAATAGCGTCCGGAGAGAAGATGATCATAGCTCAAGCATCACAAGAACAAGAAAGATGACCGTAGCGGAGCAGCTCCGCTACGGTAAAAGGATTTTTTATGACGCAAGAACAAATGCAAACGGCCTATATCTTAGACCATTTGGGCTACAAAATAGACAAAAACGGCAAATTTAAGCTAAGGAGCGAGCACACGGCGTCGGCTTCCATAAATCCTCGCAACGGAAAAATCAAAGATTTTGGGAGCGGATGGGGCGGCTCGGTGATCGATTTGATGGTAGAATTTCACGGCTACTCCAAAAAGGTCGCTTTCGACAAATTTCACGAACTCTCGAATCAAAAAATAGATCTACGCTTCGATACTCATACGGATTTGAACGATAAAACCTATAAAGAGGGGTTTATTACTCAAGACTACATAGACAAATTTCAAAAAGAAAGGCTTGAAAATTTTTCGCGCTTCTGGGAGCTTTTAAGCGCCGCGCTGCCCACGGCCACAAAGGAACAAAAAGAAACTATAGCCAAAAGATACCAAATAGGCTACTCCAAAAAGGCCGATCGACTGATAATGCCTATACGCGATGAATTCGGAAATTGCTTGACCCTCTGGAAATACAACAAAAACCCCGTCCCTTTTATGGGTCAAGACGGGAATATGATCCAGCTACCAAAGCTTATGTTTTCAAAAAATAGGAGACGTTGCCCATTTAATATGGCCGACCTAGTATCATACAGAAACGATCTACAAGCGCCCATATTTTTAATGGAGGGCGAAAAAGACTGCTTGAACGCCTTGGCCAAAGGTTTAAGAGCGGTTACTTTGGGCTCGGCCAGCGCAAAGGTAGAAGATAGATATTTGAATTTATTCAAAGACGCGAATATGACGATATGCTACGATCACGACGAAGCCGGGGCAAACGGCGCAAAAACCGTAAAACAGCAGCTAACGGGCATTTGTAAAAATATAGAGATAATTGATTGGGAGAGAATATTTAAAAAACTGGGCTGGTCGCAGCCGATCAAAAAAGGCTTTGACTATACCGATTATCTCGTGGAAACCAAGCTGGCCAAAGAACGGAGCAAACAAATTCAACAAGATACCAAAGAAAGATAATGCGCTTAGTTAAAGTACTCTACCTTATACTTATTTAATGTTATTAGTAATAAATAAGTATATTTTAAACTTCAATATACTAAAATAACATCAAGTATTTTAGCTAAGCGATTTTATTAAAAGGCTAAAATATGGCAAAACGTAAAAGAGAGTGGAACGAAGGCGGCGATAATTTATTCAGCGAAGCAAATTTAGCTCAAATGGATGCTATAAACCAGCGGTTAGACGAAGCGATAAAGGAAAGGACGGAAGATGGAAAAGAAGATCAAGATAGGCAAATACGAGCTAACGCAGGAGGAGATGAGAGAGGTATTGATGCTGTACCCTCGCCCGTCCCGGGAGGGGATGACGCCGGAGGAGGAGGACAAATATCTAGAAGCATACCTGGACGCACAGAAGGAGCAGGACGAGGAGGCCTTGAAGAAAAACCGGGAATATCTTCAAATCAGGGAGGATATGAGCAACGGAACGGGGATAGAGCCGATGGAATTTCAAGTGGATTGGACGATGCTCAAAAGGACTTTGAGCGAGAAAACATACGACCAAATCTTCAACGAGTGGATGAATACGGACGTGCCGTATTACCGCATGATGATAATACACAGATGGTGCAGGCACCTGGAGCTGATGGGTTACAGCCAGGAGAGCTTGAACGTAACCGCGACGGAGCTCTTGACGGCAGCGCAAATTCAAGAGAACGTAGAATTCAAAGTCTTTTCGACTCCGATAGCCAAACAAATGAGGGAGGCGGGCAGTACGGATCTGGAGATACTAAAAGCGGCGGAGATCAATCTTTATCAGGGATACATAGAGATATTGCGAACGATGAAAATGGGCAAGGACAGGATATATCCATACTCCAGGCAACTCCTGGAGGAGAAGGTTTTTATTATGTAACGAGCACCGGCGATGCATCGGACTTCGTCCCGGGAGACGAAGTCCCGGTCTCCGGAGCAAAAGATAGATTCAAGAAAAATATCAAAGCCTTAAAACTCGTCAAAGAGTTAAACTCCATAAAACTGCCACAACCGTTAAAAGATAAAAAAATATACGCTACGAAGAAAGAACAAGAAATTTTAAACGGCTTTTCGGGCTGGGGATCTTTACCGCAAGCATTCGACCCAAGCAACGAGGAGTGGCACAAAGAATATCAAGAGCTAAAAGGGCTTTTAAGCGATAAAGAATTTAAAGAGGCTCAAAGCTCTACCCAAAACTCATTCTATACCCCAAGAATCGTCATAGATACGATATACAAAAGCCTGGAGCGGTTAGGGGTAAATAATGACGACAACACAAAGGAAATATTAGAGCCTAGCGCCGGAACGGGTCTATTTTTAGGTTTTAATAAAGAGAAAAAATACCATTTTACGACGATTGAGCTCAATGAGCTAAGTCATCAAATTTGCGAAAAGCTATATCCAAATCAACTTAACATTTATAGCGGTTTTCAAGACTATAATCCGCAAAAAAGATTTGATGCGGTAGTCGGCAACCCTCCGTATTCTCAAGCTAGGGTTTACGACGGAAATTTTAAAAATCTTAATGGGGCGAGCATACATAACTTCTTTGCCGCAAAGAGTATTGAGCTTTTAAAAGACGACGGTATTATGGCATTCGTCATCTCTAGTCACTTTTTGGATGCGAAAGATACACAAATACGGGAAATGATCGCTCAAAAAGCTACTTTTTTGGGTGCAGTAAGGCTTCCTAATACGGTTTTTAAAAGCTCAGGCACGACGCAGCCCGTTACCGACATCGTCATATTCAAAAAAGGCGTTTCAAAAGAGCTTAATCAAGACTGGGTCGGCACGAAAAAACTCAATGACGATAAATTCCACATAAACGAGTATTTCGCCGATAACCCGCAAAATATCCTAGGAAATTTGGAGATCAAAACGGGACGATACGGAGAGGAGCTCACGTGTGGCGAAAATAAAGATATAAATTTGCAGGAGGCCTTGAGCTTATTTGTTGATAGCTTGCCAAAAAATATTTACAAATTTAAAGAACAAGACGTCGATAAAAGCATCGTCTATATAGACAAACAAAACCCCCTATACGTCAAAGACAAGCAATATTTCGATAGGTTAAAACCCGAAAACTACCTGGTCTTCGACGGAAAAATATACCTCAAAGAAAAAGCATACGACAATGACGACAAATTCGTTATTAGAGAAACGAATTTAAACAAGCTCGAAGAAAAACGCGTCTTGACGTTCATCGAAATGAGAGACACATACAATCAGTTGCTAGATCTTGAGAAAAGCGATATAGCAGACGACGATCAAAGATTGACCGCTACCAGGGCAAAGCTAAACGAACTTTACGATAACTACCATAAAAGCGGCGACTTCTTGCATAATCCTAGAAAAAATAGAGCGATCAGAGCCGACGTCGAAGCTCAAAAGGTCATTTCGCTCGAGGCGAATTACGATAAAGGCATAACCGCAAAAGAAGCGGCTCAAAAAGGATTGACGCCTAGAAGCGAAAACGCCCAAAAAGCAAATATCCTAACAAATCGCGCCATACGCTCTCAAGCCGATATAAAATTCGACAATGCCCCGGACGGCCTTTTTGCCAGCATCAATAAATTCGGTAAAGTAAATATAGATTACATAGCAAAAGAGCTAAACAAGGATCAAAAAGACGTAATAAGCGAACTTATGCGTAAAAATATGATTTTTTTAAATCCGGACAAGCTTATCGCCGGAGAAACGCGATACGAATTTGCTCCCAAGTATTTAAGCGGCAACGTCAAAGAGAAGCTAAGGCTCGCGTCAGAAGTCGCAAAAACCTACCCCGAGATAAACCACAACGTTGCCGCGCTTACGTCTGTTTTACCCAAAGATATCGAGGCGAGCGAGATATCCGCTCCTATGGGTGCGCCGTGGATTCCACTAAAACACTATAACGAGTTTTTTGAGAAACAATTTGGTATAACCAGGGACAATTGGCAGCTAAGCTATAACGAAAAAGTCGGCTCCTGGAGCTTCACGGGTAGCGGCTATAGGATGAGCCGCTATAATATAAGCAAATTTTCATACGGCCACATAAACCCAAGGCAAAGCCTTAGCGTATTTCAAGTGGCCGAAGCGGCCTTGATGCGTAAAAGCATAAGGATAACCAAAGATAGCGAAACTGAGACATACGTAAATTCTAAAGGTGAGGCGGTGCCCAAAAAGGTTACCGACGTCGAAGCCTCTCAAGCGGCTAATCAAAAAGTCGAACTGATCAAAAATCTATTTGACGACTGGATTATGGACGATCCCAAAAGAAGAACCGAGCTGGCTAATATCTATAACGAAAAATTTAACTGCTATGTAAAAAAGAGCTACGACGGAGAGAGATTGAACATAAAAGGCTTAAATCAAGCCTATACCCTCAGAAAACACCAACTCGATGCCGTAGCTAGAGCCGTCAATGAAAGAATTTGCCTATTTGATCATGAAGTAGGAGCGGGTAAGACGCTATCGTCTATTTGCTCGGTCATGGAGCAAAAACGGATAGGGTTAATAGATAAACCGCTCATAGCCGTCCCAAATCACTTAATAAGCCAGTGGGAAAGCGAATTTATGAACGCGTATCCGGGCGCAAATATATTAGTGGCCGAGGAAAAATCGACAAGCCCAGACAACCGAGACGAATTTTTTGCAAAAATCGCAAACGGCGGCTACGACGCTATCTTGATAACACACTCGCAGCTCGAGAGGCTGCCCGTCCCTCTTGAAATAACGCAGCAAGTACTGGAAGAGCAAATAAACGATTTAAAGGAGAGCATAGAGCTCAAAGAAAGAGACGAAAACGCGCCTAGAGTATCCATAAAAAGGCTAGAACAAAGAGTAGATAGCTTGGAGGCAAAGTTAAACGAGCTATTAAACGTCAAAGAAAAGACGAAACTGCTCGACTTTTCCGATCTTGGAATAGACTGCCTAGTGATCGACGAAAGCCATATGTATAAAAATTTACCATTTTCTACCTCGCTTGATAAAGTTAAAGGCCTGGGATCTCCGGCGGGGTCTGCAAAGGCTATAAATTTGTTTGAAAAAACGACCTATCTGCACGAAAACGATAAAAAAATTATATTTCTTACCGGCACGCCGATCAGCAATAGCTTGACCGAGCTTTACGCAATACAAAAATATCTATCGCCCGATCAACTAAAAGCTCAAGGCATTTATTCATTCGATGCTTGGGCGGCGACCTTTGCCAAAATAGATACTACCTTCGAACTTGACGCCTCTGCTCAAAAATACAAAGCCGTTACCAGGTTTAGCGAATTTGAAAATTTGCCCGAGATCGCGTCCGCGTATTTAAATTTTGCGGACATAGTCACCAATGACGATATCAAACAATATCACGAGCACTACGTCCCGGAAGTAGAAGTCGTAAAATGCGTATCGAAAAGGTCGGACGAAGTCGCTAAATTTATCGGCATACAAGACGATAGAGGAGAATTCAACGAGGGCTCGATCATTTACAGGATGGAGCACATGCCAGACGATCCTTCGGAGGATAACTACTTAAAATGCACCGGCGATGCCAAAAAGGCGGGGTTAGATTTTAGGCTTATAAACCCGAATGCCCAAGACGAGCAAGATTCAAAGATTAATAATTGCGTCGAAAATATCCTCAAAGAGTATCGCGAGTGGGACATAGACAAAGGCACGCAACTAGTATTTTTAGATATCGGAACGCCAAGAACAGGGCAAACTTCTCAAAGCATATCTCTAGACGAAAACGCTACAGCGCAGCAAGATATGAACGCAAACGAATTCGTCAATATAAATCAATCCTTGGAAATGGAAGACGAATCGGAGACCGCCGATATAACAATGCCGAACGATACCTTCTTTTTATACGGTGATCTCTATAAAAAACTGGTCGCAAAGGGCATACCTCGCGAAGAAATAGCCTTTATCCACGATACCAACGGCAGCAACACTAAAAAAATCGAGCTATTCGGCAAGGTAAATCGCGGCGAAGTTAGAATTTTGATCGGATCGACCGCAAAAATGGGAGCAGGAACGAACGTGCAGCAGCGGGTCACGGCCATTCACCATCTCGACGTGCCGTGGAGGCCGTCTGATTTCGTGCAAAGGAACGGGCGAGTGATCAGGCAAGGGAATTTTCTATTTATGCGCGACCCTAAAAATTTCAAAATCAAAGAATTCAGATATATCACAGAGCAAACATACGATGCTGTTTCATGGCAGATCATCGAAAACAAAACTAAATCCATCGTAAATTTTAGAAAAGGGGTGATCGGCGGCGATAGGTCGTTAAGCGGCTTTGACGAAGATATCGCAAGCGTGGCCGAAATGAAAGCCATCGCGACCGGCAACCCGCTCATGCTAACGCAAATTCAAATCAAAACAGCGCTCGATAAAGAAGAGATGCTATATAAAGAATTCAAAAAAGAAAGACATAGAAGCGAGGATATCCTAGCCTCAAACGCCAAAAAGATCGAGCATATCGGTAAAGAAAACGAAAAGCTCGCCCGCGCGATCAGAGAAGCCGCCAAATTTGAGAGTAGCGATTTTAAGTGTAACGCATACGTCGATAACGGGAATTTCACGGACATAATCCCCGTAACGATTCCCAAAGACGACGCCTCGGAGGCCGTCAAAACTATGCAAGAAAAGCTGGAAAAAACATTCAAAGATAATTTAGACAAGCTTTTCGCTAAGGATGGGCAAGAGGTGAATTTCGTCGATTTTAAGGGCTTCAAGATCAGCGGATATTATGAAAGAACGCTCAACGCCGTAGTATTTGAGCTAGAAAATCTGGCGACCGGGGACACTCTAGCTCCATCAAATTTGACCTACAACCAGCAAAGCAGAACTTCTCTCATACGCGATGAGATAAAATTTAGCGGCTTTTTTAGGCGTTTAAATAATTTCATAAACTCTATGGAAGAAACTATCGGTAAAAAC
>CAURRL010000003.1:0-23540 GCA_963526895.1 uncultured Campylobacter sp.
AGCACAACCTTGCCAAGGTTGGGGTCGCGAGTTCGAATCTCGTTTCCCGCTCCATCGGTTTTAAATTTAGGGAATTTTTGCCCGGGTGGCGGAATGGTAGACGCAAGGGACTTAAAATCCCTCGGTATTTTTTACCGTACCGGTTCAAGTCCGGTTTCGGGCACCATTGACTTTTAGGCGACATAGCCAAGTGGTAAGGCATGAGCCTGCAAAGCTTTGATCCCCGGTTCGAATCCGGGTGTCGCCTCCAAAAATTATAAGGAGAGAAAATGCGTTATTTACTAGTGCTATTATCTGCTGCTTTGTTTATGGTTGGCTGTTCAAATACTTGGCGCGGAGCCAAAGAGGACACAAATAACGCCGTTGAATGGTCAAAGGAAAAAGTCAATAAAGGCGCATCCTACATTAAGGAAAAAACCGAATAAATTTGGCTATAATTAGCCGAAATATTTTTACGGGAGATGGCTGAGCGGTCGAAAGCGGCGGTCTTGAAAACCGTTGAGGTGTGAAAGCCTCCTGGGGTTCGAATCCCTATCTCCCGGCCATTATCTAATTAGTATTAACTCCTAATATATTAGTATTCCCAACTTTTAGTTATATTTTTGTAAATTTGAATATCTTTTCTTGATTTTATTGCGTGTATTATTTGCAGTTAAAGTAATAAATTCTAGCAAGTGTCTTTAAATAAAGCGCAGTTATTAACCGTTAGCCTAAGGCAAAGCCACCAAATATAAATATCGGCATAGTTTAGGGATTCGCTGACCAGTCCGTGACATATTTTATTTCTGTAGTTTAGCCCCATTGGCTCCGTTAGTAAAAATTTTAGTTCTTCCGTCAAATCTCTCCCGAGCAATTCATATATTTTTGGTTCTTCCAAAAGCGAGTTTATGCTTTTTTCCGATTCTACGCCGTATTCATCGATAGTAGTCGTAGGGATTTTTCTTGTCGCAATAAAATTCTCGTCAAATGATTTAAAATTAAAAAACTATATGAAGGCCGCAATATCAACTTTGCACCCAGATTCTGCACTGCCGAGCAGAACTACACTATAATTTCTGCAAATATCATAAACACAGCGCATAGACACTCTGTACTTCTCTAAAATTTTGCCAAAGTATGGGTAATGTTGCCGCTATTATTTTTGGTATATAGATTGCCTATGTTGTTCATGCGAGCTCTTTTGTGTTTAAATAAATTAGCATTTAACAAATAAGTTGACCAAATTTGAACCCAACGCAATTATACATTATTCTTACTCTTTATGTATATTGGTATGTCGAATCACTCCATCATTGCAAATTTGACCAATCTTGGCTGTGCGATACGCTCGTAGTCTTTCGTATTTAAAATGATAGAATGATCTAGCAAACCCGCGTTAAAGGCAAGCTCAGCGTAGCGGGCAAATAGGCTCGGATCAGCGATCAGCTCCAGTTCCTCATGAAAGCTAAACGGCGGAACGCTGCCAAAGATGCAGTCGGTGAGTCGCATGACCTCATCGGGACTAGCTAGGCTTGCCCTGGTGCCGCCCAGTGCCTGTGCGATGAGCTGCAAATCGGCTTTGTAATCCGCCGGCAGTACGGCTAAGACATATCGCTTTGCACCCCCGCCTTTTACGACGCAAACGAGCGCCTTCGCTCCCTGCCCCAGCTCCGTACCGCGCGCCACGGCGACCTCGGCCGAGGTTTTAGCACTCGCGTGAGATACGGTGCGAAAGTCCGCATTTTGCGCGCTTAGCATCTCTTTTAGCTTCTCAAAAATTTGCTCGGACATCGTTGTTTCCTTTATTTAAAATTTAGTTTAAATTATACAGTAAATTTTTAAAACCACCCTGCCCTTTTTTGAAAATTCAACAAGACAACCGCGTCTAAATTTGACCGTATCTTGAGCCGCTTAAATTTAAATATTTTTGGCTATCATTTCGTAAATTTGCCTTAAAATGAATATAAAGAAAAAGAGCAAATTTACAAAGGAAAAATCATGCAGATCGATAAAATCCAAATCGAAGCAGGCTGGAAAGAGGCGCTAAAAGAGGAGTTTTTAAGCGAAAATTTCGCTCGCGTGAAGGAAAATTTCCTACGCGCAAAGGCTGCTGGCGAGGTCTATCCGCCAAATGCGCTGATATTTAACGCCTTTAACCTCACGCCCTTTAACGCCGTAAAAGTCGTGATCCTGGGTCAAGACCCCTATCACGGCGCGGGGCAGGCGATGGGGCTAAGCTTCTCCGTGCCGCGCGGCGTCAAAATCCCGCCCAGCCTGCAAAATATCTACAAAGAAATTTATGACGATCTGGGCGTTGCGCAGCCAAATTCGGGCGATCTGAGCTACTGGGCGAAGCAGGGCGTGCTACTGCTAAATGCGACGCTAAGCGTTAGCGCGGGGCAGGCTAACTCGCACTCAAATTTCGGCTGGCAGGAGTTTACGGATGCTGCGATCAGGAAGCTTAGCGAACGCGCCCAGAACGTCGTTTTTATGCTATGGGGCAACCCGGCTAAGGCCAAAATCCCTCTCATCGACGCTAACAAACACCTTGTACTAACGGCAGCGCATCCAAGTCCGTTAGCGCGCGGCGCGTTTTTTGGCTGCAGGCACTTTTCAAAGGCGAATTTATATCTCGCCGAGCACGGCAAAGCGCCGATAGATTGGGATTTAAACAACGCTAGTTAGTGTGCTTTTATGCAGCCGTGACAAAACGAGCTTTTATGATTTGGCTAAAGCGAGTTTGTAAAATTTAGTAAGCATGCGGTTTTAATTGCGCCAGACTACGTCAAATTTGCATTCAAAAGCTTGCCAGAATAGGTTTGGCGGGTTTCAAATTTTATTGTAGAGCTTTTGGCTTTACTCGGTAAAAGCGGCTCAAATTTTCTATAAAACAGGCCTACTTTTCCGCCTTTTCCACCCTCATTTCATCTAACATGGATTTTATCTTGGCCGATTCGCGCTCGCAAAATTTCTCATCGCCGCTTTGCATGATTAGTGCCGCTTGGCCATCCTGTGCCTTTTGTAGCTCGCTAAATTTGAGCTCAAAGAGCCTAAAGGCTTGTGGATCGTCTTTTAGCTGCTTGGATTTTGTTTCGTAAAGCTCGTTTAGGTAAATTTTGCTTTGCTTCACGTATTCCTCGCACACGTTTTGAGCGCCTAAAGCCAGCGCGCCCAGAGCACAAAATATTAATATTTTTCTCATCGCCATCCTTTAAAATTTGCGAAATTATACACTTTTTTAGGGTTTAAATTTTATAATTTTCAAAAATTTAAAGGCGGAAAAATGAGACGAAAAGATAGAGAACTAAGCGCGCAGGAGGGACTTGCGATCATCGATGCGTGCGAATACGGCACGATCTCTTGCATTGGTGAGGCGGGCGAGATTTTTAGCGTGCCGATCTCGGTCGTGCGCGAGGGCGAGAGCGTATTTTTGCACGGCGCTCCCGCAGGCTCTAAGGCAAGGCTACTAAAAGACGGCAAGAGCGTGACGCTGGTTTGCGTGAGTTACGCGCAGGTACCGGTTCTAACAGATGAGCAGCTAGACGCGATCAAGGACGACGGCAAGGCGCTTGGCGCGAAAGTTTTTACGACCGAGTACAAATCCGCCGTCGCCACAACCAAGGCTTACGCCGTGACGGACGAGGCGGCGAGGCTGCACGCGCTGCGGCTGCTTAGCGAAAAATACACGCCAAACTACATGCGAACCTTCGACATCGCGGCAGCTCACGGGCTAAAAGCGATGAATATCTACGAGTTAAAAATCGCGAGCATAACGGCAAAAGCTAAGATTATTCGGGATTAAATTTGCGCTTTGGGGCGGCAAATTTGATGCTAAATTTTAAAAATAATTACACGAAATTTGATGGCGATAAAAAATATAAAAGATGAAAAATCCCTCCAAGCGGAGGGATAAAAATTATTTAGGTAACGTAGCTATAACTTGTTTCATTTGGTCAAGAGCAGGTTTGCAAGCGGCCTCTTGAGAGTCTTTTGGAAGTTGAGCAAACTGAGCTTTTTGGCTCTCGTAAGTGGATTTCATAGCTGCCATTTGTGGATTGTCTTTTGTTTTTTCGACGAACTCGTCAACTAGCTTAAAGTACTCTTCGCAAGAAGGCGAAAGCTCAGCTGCTACGGCAGATACGCCCATAACGCCCAGTGCGGCAACTACTAACAATGACTTCTTCATGTGTTCTCCTTAAATGAAATAGAATTGAATTATATCACTTTTTCTGTAAGATAAATTTAAAATTTTATAAAAAATGTAAGTTAATTTAAATAAAAAATAGGTAAAATTATACCCATTATCAATTTCTCAATATAAAGGGGATGTCATGGGTAAAATTAGTATTATTGCGGCTGCAGTTTTACTGAGTGCAGCCTCGGCTCTCGCGCAGATGAGTAGTTCAGACAGCAAATTTAAGCGCGCCGACAGCAATGCAACCGGTTCTGTAAAGCTAGATATGGTCTCCGTCACGGCAAACAGGAGTGAAACAGACGTCGCTAAATACGCGGGCCAAGTCAGCGTCCTAAATCAAAACGACCTTGTTAAATCGCCGTCCGTCATCGATGCTATCGGCTCGTTGCCGGGCGTCATGCTCGGCAACGACCACGGCAGACAAGTCGGCCAGTACTACAACATCCGCGGCTTTGGCTACCAAAGTGAAGCGCGCGTCATTATCGAACAAGACGGTATCAAGCGCTCGCCTTCGCTTTTTTCTAATCAAATCTCAACCTTTCGCGTGGATAACGACTTGCTAAAACGCGTTGAGGTCGTAAAGGGCGCTAGCTCCGTGCTACACGGTAGCGGCGCGGTCGGCGGTATCGTTAGCATGAAAACTAAAGACGTAAGCGACTTTATAAATCCGGGTAGCGACTACGGCGTCACGATCGGCCATCGTCAGGAGAGCAACCACATGAACTCAAATCGAGCCGCCGTCGCAGCTAAACCTACGGAAAATTTCGGTATTTTACTCTATGGCAAGCACGCGGATTTCGGCAAGATAAAGATGGCTAGAGACGGCAAGCGCTCGGGCGTGAAATACGCGGAAAACGACGAGCAGGTAAACACCGTCTTTGCCAAAACTGAGTGGGCGATAACCGACGAGCATGCTTTGGAGGCTAGCGTATTTAACTACCACGAAAAATTCTCCTCCTCGCCTTGGCAGTCGCTTTTCTGGAGCGAGGATGCGGAGCTGCCTACCTCGGGACGGGTAAAACAGCGAGACTATAGTGTGATATATAAGTACACTCCGCTTAATAACAGATGGATAAATTTCTCCGCTCAGTACTACAACGCAAAAGCCCTAAACCACAGGATCAGAACTGGCTTTAGCAGAGGCAATCCAGTCTATATCGACTACAAAAACAAAGACGACAGATGGGGCGTCAGGCTCAAAAACGAAAGCCTCTTTGACACCGGCGTGCTAGAGCACAGGCTGGTTACCGGCATCGACTACGAACACAGAAAAGAGGACGCGATATTTTGGTACAACGGCGCGCTTAGCGACTTTGGTTCGTTTCCGAATTTTTACAAAGACCTCGGCATCTACGCGCAAGACGTATTTAGCGTAGGTAGATTCGAGTTTACTCTCGGCGGTAGATTCGATAAATTTAAACGCGGAGTCAAAAACGGCGATCACAACTCATACTCTGAGTCTAGATTTTCCCCAAAACTCGGCCTTGCGTACGAGATTTTTGACAGCATAAATTTACTCGCAGGCTACGCAGAGACATTTAGAGGACCGACGCCAAACGAGACGTCATCGGCCGGCCCGTTAAATCCGCACTACTGGTACATACCAAATCCCGACCTAAAACCTGAAATCGCAAAAGAGTACGAAGTAGGCTTTTCTGTCGACAAGCAGGGACTTTTGGGCGATGATGAGCTGTACTTTAAGGCTACCTACTACGACGGCAACATCAAAGATATGATAAATCTAAAAGCAAGACCGGACAAGGGCAATCCGCCGTTTGACGCCGAGGCGCCGGGCAGACGCTACGGTATGTACGAAAACGTCGATAACGCAAAGCGCCGAGGCGTCGAGATCGAGTCCAAATACGCGATAAATAACCTTACATTCTCGCTCGGATACGACCATACGAAAATTTACGACAAAGCGACCAAAAAGATACTCACCGTCTACGCTGATAAGCTAACTTTGGGTGCGATGTATAGATACGAGCCGTGGGGGCTTAGTTTGGGCGGCGATATAACGCACTGGTTTAGGCCTAACAACGACGAGAAATACTACGTCGTGCGAGGTCAAAAATACGAATACGTAGACGAAACCTTTACTATCGTAAATTTTAAAGGCCGATGGGAACCGAAAAATTTTGACAGCTATCTGCTAAACAAGGGGCTAAAAATTAGCTTCGGCGTGAATAATATCTTTAATAAAGAATACATTTACGCTAACGGCCTAAAAGATACTTCTAGAGTGGGCAAAGGCAGAAACTTCTACGTAGATTTTGAAAAGACGTTTTAGCTTACCGCGGCGAGCGGACTAAATTTGGCTAAATTTAGCTTAAATTTAGTCTGCTTTCACTGTTAAATTTACCGTTTTTGACGGCTCGTTTTTGTCTAAATTTGAGTTTGCGGGGGGGGCAGGGCGCTAGCGTCAAATTTTGCTTTTTACCTGCTCAAATTTGACCCGCCCGCTCCTGCAAATCCGCTTCTTAATTTAAATTTGACTATAATGCCTTAAAATTTAAAAGGAGCAAATTTGCAAAATTTCGCCTTGAAATTTCGCCCGCGCAGCTTAGACGAGATCTGCGGACAGCGCGAGCTGGTGGGCGTTTTTAAAAAATTTATCGAAAATAAAAAAATCCCGCACAGTATATTTTATGGGCCGGCAGGCTGTGGCAAAACTAGCTTTGCTCGCGTCGTCGCACAGTCGATGGAGTATGATTTTTACGAATTTGACGGCGGAAATCTCAAGATCGAGGAGTTTCGCAAAATCCTAAAAAACCACGAAAATGCGCTTTCTAAGCCGCTATTTTTCATCGACGAGATCCACCGCCTCAGCAAAACGCAGCAAGAAGCCCTACTGATACCCATGGAAAACTACCGCGCCGCCATCATCGGAGCCAGCACCGAAAATCCATATTTCACGCTAAGCTCGGGCATCCGCAGCCGCTCGATGCTCTTTGAGTTTAAGCCGCTTGCGAGCGAGGATTTTGAAAAGCTGCTTGAGCGCGTGAGGGGCGAGGTTAAATTTGATATCTCGGACGAAGCCAAAGCTTATCTCGTAAAAAGCAGCAGAGGAGATGCGCGCGGACTGCTAAATTTGCTCGAGTTTGCCGTGAGTCTGGGCGAGGAAATAACGTTAGAAAATTTAAAAACGCTAAGAGCTAACGCGGTTAGCGAAGGCGTTAGCGAGGATGACGTACACTATGGGCTGGCAAGCGCGCTTATAAAAAGCCTGCGCGGCAGCGACGAAAACGCCGTCATGTACTATCTGGCACGGCTTATAGACGCCGGCGAGAGTGCTGATTTTATCGCGCGCAGGATGGCGATATTTGCCAGCGAGGATATCGGTAACGCCAACCCTAACGCGCTAAATTTAGCCTCTAACGCGCTTGCCACCGTTAGTAAGATCGGCTTCCCCGAAGCGCGTATAATCCTCGCTCAGTGCGCGATGTATCTGGCTCACTCGCCAAAGTCAAACTCCAGCTACAAGGCCATAAACGCCGCGCTGTCCTATGTCAAAAACGAGCCGCCACTAGCCATCCCGCCCTATCTCATCAACACCGCGCCCGAGGCCAAGGACTATCTGTATCCGCACAGTTTTGGCGGCTGGGTGGAGCAAAAATACCTCGAAAAGCCGCTTAAATTTTACGAGAGCAACGGCATCGGCTTTGAAAAAACGCTGGACGAGTGGCTGGTTAAGATAAAATCTAAGAGCTAAATTTGGAGTGATTGCGGCGGGTGACAAAATTTAAATGACTTACATTAAATTTGTGTCGATCAAATTTGCTGTATTTTGACTTTTGCTAAGCTCGTTAAATTTCTTGGCAAATTTGCGCAAAATTCAAACGTAATAGCAAAATCAAATTTAAAATATGCTCTAAAAATCGCCGTTTTGCGAAATTTGATCCAAATTTGACGTATATTTTTAAAATAGACTAAAAAATTTTTATTATTTATTTTAGTTTTATATTTTTTTAAATATACTTGAAAAATTTTAAAAATAAAGGCAAATCCATGCTCACCGACCTCGTAAGCTCTATAAATTCATTCCTTTGGGGGCCGTATTTCCTCATCGCGCTACTTTGCGGTACGGGGCTTTACTTTACGATCAGGCTTCGTTTCGTGCAGATTTTTAAGTTTAAAATGGGGCTTAATAGGCTTTTTGGCAATTTTTCATTGCACGGCGAAGCGGCGGGAAAATCGGGCATGAGTTCGTTTCAGGCCGTCGCTACGGCCGTCGCGGCACAGGTGGGCACGGGCAACCTCGTCGGCGCCACAACCGCGATCATCATGGGCGGGCCGGGCGCGATATTTTGGATGTGGTGCGCGGCGTTTTTGGGTATGGCGACGAATTTCGCAGAGATCTGCCTGGCTCAAATTTACCGCACCAAAGACGATAGCGGTCACGTGATCGGCGGGCCTGCGTTTTATATCAGTCGCGGACTAAAGAGCCGCTACGCCAAAGCCCTGGCGGCATTTTTTGCGCTGGCGATCATTTTGGCGCTCGGCTTTATGGGCAATATGGTTCAAGCCAACTCCATCTCAGACGGCTTTAAAGGAGCATTTGGTATCCCAAACTGGGCGAGCGGACTGTTTTTAGCGGCGATTTGCGCCATGATTTTTATCGGCGGTGTCAAAGCCATCGCTAGAGTCGCAGAAAAGATCGTGCCTATCATGGCGATCCTCTACGTCGCTGTCGGGCTAGTCATCATTTGGTTTAATATCGAAAAAATCCCAAGCGTCGTCGCGCTTATATTTGAAGCCGCGTTTAATCCGTCCGCGGCATGGGGCGGCGCAACTGGAGCCACGATAGCTACGGCGATGAGATACGGTATTGCGCGCGGACTGTTTTCAAACGAAGCGGGCATGGGCTCGACGCCTCACGCGCATGCCGCGGCTAACGTCAAACATCCCGTAGATCAGGCGGTGCTTGGTATCATGAGCGTGTTTGTAGATACCTTTATCGTGCTAAATATCACCGTTTTTGTTGTGCTTAGCGCCGACGTGATACATTTTGAAAATGGCAAAGCCGTGCTAACTGGCATCTCGCTCGTACAAGAGGCCTTTTCGACGCATGTTTTGGGACATGCGGGCGGCTATGGATTTGTGGCGATTTGCTTGTTTTTCTTTGCGTTTACGACGATTTTGGGCTGGTACTACTTCGCAGAGATCAATGTGCGCTATCTTTTTGGCGCCAAATTCGTGCGAATCTTACAGATATTAGTCGTAGGATTTGTGTTTGCGGGCAGCTTGCTAAAGATAAATTTCGTCTGGGAGCTAGCCGATATGTTTAACGGCCTCATGGTGCTTCCAAACCTGATCGCCATCATCGCGCTTAGCCCCGTCGTGGTTAAGCTCCTGAAGGATCACGACGAAGGCAAAGAGTACGATCCAAGCGAGTATATAAGAAAAGCTTGAGTGGCAACCAAATTTTACGGCAGTTGATTTTGCCGTATTTTGGCTGGAGAGAAATTCCCCGCGTTTATTTATACTTCAAATTTAATCTACAGACCGACTTTTGCGGCGTCAAATTTGAGTCAAATTCAAACCCTTTCCGCCGCTTCTAAAACCACGCTTTTTAGCAAATTTACCCCGTTAGCGATATCGCTCCAGCTAGAAAATTCCGCCGGATTGTGACTGATGCCGTCTTTAGATGGGATGAAGATCATCGCCGTAGGACATAGCGCGCTCATATGCATCGCGTCGTGTCCTGCGCCGCTTGGCATGATCTCAAAGCTAAGGCCGATAGCCGCGACTTTTTGGGCGATGAGCTTGATGAGGCGGCCATCTAGCGCGCATGGCTCGTCGAAGGCTAGCTGCTTGATCTCGCATTTGACGCCACGCGCCTCTTCGATACGAGATATCTCGGCTAGGATCTGCTCGTAGGCTGCCTCGCGCGTGGCTAGGTCGATGCCGCGCAGGTCGATTAGCAGCGTCGCCTCGCCCGGCACGACGTTCATGACGCCCGGTTTTACCGTGCAGTTGCCTGCGGTCGCTACCACGCCGTTTACCGCATTTTCGCGCGCAACATGCTCGACAGCCAGCACTATCTGCGCCGCCGCGCAAAGCGCGTCGTGACGGTACTTCATCGCGGTCGTGCCGGAGTGCTGAGCCTGGCCCTGCACGCGCACGCTAAATCTGTGCGGCGCGGCGATGGCGCTTACTACGCCGATTTGGATATTTTCGTTATCTAGTAGAGGCCCCTGCTCGATGTGTAGCTCAAAAAAGCTCTCGTAATTCGGCGTCAAATTTTTAGCCTTTTCGATGCTCGCTAGATCGATGCCAAATTCAGCAAAAATCTCGCTGATAGCTCGCCCCTGAAAGTCGCGCACGTCTTTTAGCTTTTCATAACCCAGCTTACCGCACATGACCTTGCTGCCGAGCGTCGCGATGTTAAATCTGCTTGACTCCTCGCACTCAAAGACGACCAGCTCGAGCGGCCTACGCGTCTGTACGCCCTCGTCGTTTAGCGATCTAATCAGCTCTAACCCGCCCAGGACGCCGAGAATTCCGTCAAATTCGCCGCCGTTTATTACGGTGTCTAGATGCGAGCCAAACGCTACCGCCGGCAGCTCGGGCTCGGCACCTTCGCGCCTGGCAAAGATATTTCCGATGGCGTCTATGCGCACTTTTAGCCCCGCCTCCTTACAGCGCGCGATAAATAGCTCTCTGGCGGCCTTATCCTCGCGCGTGTAGGCTAGGCGGCTCATCCCAGCGCCGAAGCTTTCGTCGTTTATCGCATTTATCTCGCTAAAAAGCGCCTTAAGTCTATCTAAATTTATACTCATCGCCTCTCCTTTAGGTTTAAAATTTACCAAATTTTAGCCAAGAAGTATTAAATTTGTGCTTTAATATTTTTATTTAATGTAATATTTAATTTTTAGAGTTTGGTTTTTGATTTTATTGTTACGCAGATGCTACTTGCAGAGCAAAACGGGTATGATTTTGTATTTGTCTTGGCGTATCGCTTTTGATTAAATTTACGCCGGACGATCCCGGATCGCAAACTAACGCTTGAGTTTTACATACTAACAAACGCTAACGTTAGTTCTATCCAAATTTAGCGATAAATTCGGGCTTAAAGATATATTTTGCAAACGAGCCGAATCAAAATTTAACAACATAAAATATTAAATTTTACTAACGAATCCGCTTGATCGGAGCTTTAAATTTACGGCAAGCGGAGCAAGCAAATTTTAAATTGCAAGCTGAGTTTAAAGTCGGCGAGAATTTTTGAAACTATACGGCATACAGCGCAAATTTGCCGCCTTAAATAAATCTTTGGCTCATAACGTATTTGCGGCGAGCCAAAGTTAAATTACCGGTTTAAACCAGCTGTGCGCCCGTGCCTTTTACGACCTCGCCGATGACGTAGCCGTCGGTATTTGCCAGCACAAAGTCAGCGTTTTGCTTCGGCGCTACGACGATCATGCCTACGCCCATATTAAATGTCCTCATCATCTCGGCCGGCTCCACCTTTTGCGCGATGATTTTAAAGATTTCAGGCGTGCGGATCGCGGCATGCTCGATCCTAGCGCCCAGTCCCTCCGGAAATACGCGCGGCAGATTTTCCACGATGCCGCCACCCGTGATGTGCGCGAGTGCGTGGATTTTGTCTTTTAAATTTAAAAAGTCGCCGACGTAAATTCTTGTAGGCTCCAAAAGCACGTCGATGAGCGCGCGACCGCCTACCTTGTCGTCAAATTTTAGCCCTAGCTCGGCGATTACTTTGCGCGCGAGCGAGAAACCGTTTGAGTGTAGGCCGCTGCTAGGAAGCGCGATGAGCACGTCACCCTCGCGTACGAACTTGCTGCGGTCGATCTCGTCTTCCTCGGCGATACCCACGGCAAAGCCTGCGAGGTCGAAGTCGCCTTTCTCGTACATCGATGGCATCTCGGCCGTCTCGCCGCCGATCAGCGCACAACGGGCGAGTTTGCAGCCCTCGGCGATGCTTTTTACGACCTCTTTGGCATCTGCGATTTCAAGCTTTGCCGTCGCGTAATAGTCAAGGAAAAATAGCGGCTCGGCGAAGTTGCAGATGAGATCATTTACGCACATCGCGACGAGGTCTTGGCCCACGCCGTCAAATTTGCGCGCGTCGATCGCAAGTCGCAGCTTTGTGCCCACACCGTCGGTGGCGCCTAGGATCGCAGGTTTTTTGTAGCCTGCCGGTAGCCTCACCGCGCCGCTAAACGAGCCGATACCGCCTAAAACGTGCGGAGTTTGCGTCGCTTTGACGAACGGTTTTATCGCATTTACGAAGTTATTTCCCGCGTCTATATCGACGCCCGCGTCTTTGTAGCTTATCATTTTTGGCCTTTATTGAAATTTGGTTAATTTTAGCCAAAAATTGCTAAAATCGGAGTAAAAAATCGGAGGCAAAATGCCGCAATTTAAACACGCCGTCGTCATTACGGGCAGCATCGGCAGCGGCAAGAGCGCGGTTTGCGAGCTGCTTCGTGATCGCGGATTTGAGATCATCGACGCCGATAAGATTTCGCATTGCGTCCTTGATCGCTGCGCCGCGCAGGTGGCTGAAATTTTCGGCGTGCAATACGTCGTGCAAAAAGACGTGCAGGCCGAAAATTTGGACTCGCACGCGGAATTTGACGCTAGCGATGATGAGGAAATTTCGTCCGCACTCTGCGTTTCGGTGGACCGCAAAAAGCTGGGCGAGCTGGTGTTTAAAAACCCTGCGGAGCTTGCAAAGCTTGAAGCGCTGCTGCATCCGAAGATAACGGCTGAAATTTTATCGCAGGCGCGGGCTTTGGAGGCGAAAGGAAAGCTTTACTTCGTCGATATTCCGCTGTTTTTCGAGAGCAAGAGATATGAGTTTTTTGATAAAGTGGCGGTCGTTTATGCGCCAAAAGATACATTGATCGCGCGCGTGATGAAGCGAAACGGGCTGGATTACGCCGCTGCAAAGCACCGTGTGGAGCTGCAAACTGATATCGAGCAAAAGCGCGCTATGGCGGATTTTATTATAGATAATAGCGGTGATTTGAAAAATTTAAGACGCGAAACCCAAACTTTTATGGAAAAAATTTCAGCAGAGAGCTGAGGCAAATTTATGCTATTTGATTAGATTATTTTAAGATTATCGACATTTGTTTATTGATGTATCAAATTTTAAATAATAGAAAGTGTATTTGGCGAGAAAAAGGAGCGGAAACCGCCCCTGAGTATTATAAAGCAGCCTTTGCTTTTGAAGCTAGCTCGCTGAAAGCTTTTGCGTCATTCATAGCTAGATCGGCTAAGATTTTTCTATCAAGCTCGATATTTGCTTTTTTAAGTCCCGCGATAAAGCGCGAATAGCTAATGTCGTTTAGGCGGCACGCAGCATTGATGCGCACTATCCATAAGCGGCGGAAGTCGCGTTTCTTGCGGCGTCTGTCGCGGTATGCATAGACCAAACTTCTTTCTAATTGCTCTTTAGCTTTTCTAAAGTGTTTGTGTCTAGCGCTGAAAAAACCTCTAGCTAGTTTTAAAACTTTTTTATGGCGTCTTCTTCTAACTACGCCTGTTTTTACTCTTGCCATATTTATCCTTTACAAATCGGCGCTCACTGAGTGAGTCTTGCCCCAAATTTGGGGGAGTTTGGAATGACTTTTCGTCAAAAACTTAAATTCCGAGCATCGTTTTGACGCTTGCGACGTTTGTGCTGTCTACGTATTGAGGCGAGCGTAAATCTCTCTTGCGGTTGCGAGATTTTTTGGTCAAAATGTGGCTTCTAAAAGCTGAGCCTCTTTTGATCTTGTTTTTACCCACTTTAAAACGTTTAGCAGCGCCGCGAACTGTCTTCATCTTAGGCATACTAATCCTTTTAAAATTTCTTTTACGCCTTACGCGTAAGAGTGGGATTATACCCAAAATTCCTTTAAGAAATTTAAATTTGATACGTCACACGGCAAAACACAAAACAAATTTACAATACAATCTTGAAAATAGCTTAAATTTTATATTTAATTAATATTTTTAGTCCTATAATTTCACTTAGATTTATTATCTCAAATCAAGGAGTAACGATGAAGATAAAGTTTCTCGCCTCTGCGGCGGTAATAAGCGCGATGTTTTGCGCAAACGCGCTAGCTTGCACGACTATTTTGGTTGGAGAAGGAGCCTCTGACGACGGCTCGATGCTGGTAGCTAGGAGTGCCGATAGCAAGGCGATAAAGGCGCAGGTATTTTTGATACACCCCAAAAAAACCAATCAAAAAGGAGTCCACAGCTCAAAAGCACACGACGGTGCAAATGATTTTACCTATCCGCTGCCAAAAGAGGGCATGAGATACACGACGATAGCAAACTCCCACACCAAGCTCCATGGCGCAGTCGGCTACAATGACGCTGGCGTGGGCATCAGTGGCACCGAGACCATATATGCTAAAGACGAACTACTAAAAATCGATCCGTATAACGAAGCGACGGGCATCACGGAGGACGATATTCCCGACGTCTTGCTGCCTCGTATGAAAAGCGCGGCCGAGGGCGTGAAGCTGCTCGGCGAGATCGTGGAAACTACGGGCGCTGGAGAGGGTTTTGGCGTAGTGTTCGTGGATAAAAACGAGCTTTGGTACTTTGAAACGGGTACGGGTCATCACTGGATGGCGGTTAAACTACCAAAAGACGAATACTTCGTCTCCGCAAACCAAGGCAGACTACAAAACTACAAAGAAAACGATCCAAATTTCATGGGGTCGAAAAATTTGATCAAATTTGCCCAAGATAACGGCGCCTACGACCCGACAAAAGACGGCGAATTTCAGTTTACGAAAGCCTACACCAGGGACGACGAGAGAGATATGACCTACAACTATCCGCGCGTTTGCTGGGTGCAGCAGATGTTTAACCCGGAGCTAAAAGATAAGCAGACTCTTGACGGCGGCAACTATCCGGTATTTTTAAAACCGGCTAAAAAGCTAAGCGTACAGGATCTAAAAAACGCTCTTAGATCCCACTACGACGGCACTGCCTACGATAACTACGCGAGCAAAGACGAAAATCAAAAAAATATCTACCGCGCCGTGAGCGTCTTTAGAACCTACGAGTCGCACGTCATGCAGGTACGCCCGTGGCTGCCGCAAGAGATCGGCAGAGTGACCTACGTGGCGCTTGGCATGTCGGAGCTTGGCGTTTATTTGCCGTATTACTATGGCCTCGACAAATTTATCGACGGCTACGATAAAGGCTCGTATAAGGCCGACGACGAGTCGATTTATTGGACGTATAGAAAGCTGCAAACTCTCGTGATGATGGACTACGATAAGTATTCGCCGGTCGTGAAAAAGGCCTACAAGGAGTTTGAGGATGCGCTTGCGGCCAAACAGGCTAAATTTGAAGACGAATACGTCAAACTATATAAAAAAGACAAAGCCAAAGCAAACAAGCTACTAAACGAATTTTCGACGAATATGATGAAGGAAGCCAAAGCTTTAACGCAAAATTTGACCAATGAAATCTTCACGATGCTAACTGATGACACCGACGCCAAGCTAAAATCGCTAAACAAAGGCAAAAAAGACTAGGCAAATTTAAGGGGCGGGCTGCGGCCTGCCTCAAATTAGCCCAAATTTGATAAAAACTTCTTGATTTATTTTTTAAAAATCTTTATAATACGGCTCAAATTTGACCCCAAAAGGATGAGCTTAATGCCTTGCCCCATGCCTGAGACTCTTTAATCTTAGCAAAAAAACCGCAAACGACTTTAAAAAAACAGCCAAATTTTTAAATAATTTCACGTTTTTAAACATTAATATAAATTTATTTCTATCGCCGCGCAGGGCGCATTGTAATTGCATTTTTAAAAACAAAACAAAGCAGCGTCTGAAATTTGGACGAAATTTATTTAGTAGAGTTTTTTATAAATTCTATTTTAGTTTGCGAAAAAGCGGTTGCCACCCGCCGTTTCTAAGCTCGCTCTTTTGAGCGACTTTGAATGAGCTTAAAATTTAAAAATAAAAAATCAAATTTAAAGGAATCAAAATGATAAAAAGTTATGTTACGGGTTTCCCGCGAATCGGAGAAAAAAGAGAGCTAAAACGCGCGCTTGAGGGCCTTTGGGCCGGCAAAGATGGCTTTAGCGAGGAGAATTTACTAAGCGTCGCTAAAACGCTAAAAAACAGACACTGGCAATACCAAAAAGACGCCGAAATTTCGGCCATCAGCGTAAATGATTTTTCATTTTACGATTTGATGCTTGATAGCATCGTTGCATTTGGCGCCGTACCGCCTAGATTTGCAAATTTGAGTGGACGCGAGCAGTATTTTGCCTGCGCACGCGGTAACAAAACCGGCGTAGCGATGGAGATGACAAAATGGTTTAACACAAACTACCACTACATCGTGCCTGAGCTTAGCGCCGAGACGTCGTTTAAGCTTGACGCGTCAAAAATCCTCGCCGAATACGAAGAGGCAAAGGCTGCGGGCGTAAAAGGCAAGGTAAATTTGATCGGACCTATTACATTTTTGGCGCTTTCAAAGACCACCGACGGCAGCTGCCCGTTTAAAAACCTAAACGCTCTAGTCGCCGAATACAAAAAGCTTCTTGAGCTACTTTCGACGCTTGACGATGAGGTTTTAGTGCAGTTTGACGAGCCGATTTTCGCAACCGATAAAAACGAAGATATCCTGCTTAGCGTCATCGCCAAAGTATATAACGAGCTAGCCGCAGCCGCAAACAACGTAAAAATCGTATTTATGACGTATTTCGAGCACGCGCTAAAAGCGGTTGCCGAGGTAGCTAAAACTAAAATTTACGGTATCGGACTTGATTTTGTTCACGGCAAAAGAAATTTTGAAGCGCTTGAAACTATCAAAAACAGCCACTTAACGCTATTTGCAGGCGTCATCGACGGACGAAATATCTGGAAAAGTAACATCGACGAAAAGGTAAATTTAGTCCGCGAGATCGGCGAGAAAATCGGCAGCAAAGAGTTCTACGTCGGACCTAGCTGCTCGCTGCTTCACGTGCCTTATACCCTAAAATACGAAGAAAAACTAAACTCAGAGGTCAAAAGCTGGCTAAGCTTTGCCGTAGAAAAACTAGACGAGATCAAAATCATAACCAAACTAGCTAACGGCGCGGCGCTAAATGCGGCGGAGAGCAAAATTTACGAAGAGAACAAAGCTGCGGTTAAAACGCGCGCGACGTCAAATTTGATCCACTCCTCAAGCGTACAAAACCGCGTAAAAAATCTAGTCAAATTTGAGCGTGAAGATAAATTTGAAGATCGCATCAAAATCCAACGCGAAAGCCTAAACTACGGCATCCTACCGACTACGACGATAGGTAGCTTCCCGCAAACCGTCGAGCTAAGAGTGCTTCGCCAAAACTTCAAAAAAGGCGAGATCGACGCGAGCGCATACGAAGCAGGTATCAAAAAATACATCGACGACTGTGTCAAATTTCAAGAAGATATCGGCCTAGACGTACTAGTTCACGGCGAGCCTGAGCGTAACGACATGGTCGAGTATTTCGGCGAGCAGATCGAGGGGTATGCATTTAGCGAGAACGGCTGGGTGCAAAGCTACGGCAGCCGCTGCGTGAAACCGCCTCTACTTTTTGGCGACGTGAGCCGCCCAAAAGCGATGACCGTCGAGTGGATGAAATACGCGCAAAGCCGCACTAGTCGCATAATGAAAGGCATGCTAACTGGGCCTGTGACCATGCTAAACTGGAGCTTTGTGCGCGACGACCTACCTCGCAGCGAGGTGGCTAAGCAGCTTGCGCTTTGCATATTTGACGAGATCGCAGACCTGCAAAATGCCGGCATCCGCATCATCCAAGTGGACGAAGCTGCGTTTAAAGAGGGCTATCCGCTACATGCCGAAAACATACCTGCGTACGAGAAATTTGCGGTTGATTGCTTTAAGCTCTCCGTTAGCTCGGCCGAGCCAAAAACGCAGATCCACACGCATATGTGCTACTCCGAGTTTAACGACATTATTAAGACGATCGAGGCGATGGACGCCGACGTCATCAGCATCGAGACCGCTCGCAGCGGCAACGAACTGCTAAAGATCTTTAAATCCGTCGGCTACAAACAAGAAGTCGGCCCGGGCGTCTACGACATCCACAGCCCGCGGGTTCCTAGCACCGACGAGATCGTGCGCCAGATCCGCGCGCTGCTTGAGGTTCTGCCGAAAGAACAGCTCTGGATCAACCCGGACTGCGGCCTAAAAACTCGCAAATGGGAAGAGGTCGAGCCGAGCCTAAAAAATATGGTCGAAGCCGTCAAAATCGTAAGAAATTCATAATTTCGACCGCTTGCGACTCGGATAAATTTGCCGCTTTTGCCGCTTAAATTTGCGGGGAGAGCGGCTTTTGTCCGCTAAATTTTGGGCGATGATTTTTAAAACCCGTTCAAATTTGACGCGGAGCAAATTTGTCGGTCGCGGCGAATAATTTATCCTGCGCACGCGCCGTAGCAGTGTAAATTTAACCGCAAACGGCGCGATTTTCTACATTTTAAATTTGGAAATTTCATGCTAAAAGAAAAAATTTTAAACAAAGAAAAGGGGCTCGTACTCTACGGACTAACGCCGCCCAAGGCCGAATTTGACGAGGCTAAGCTGCGCGACATCTCGGATCGCTGGACGGGTAGGATAGAGGGCATAAACGCCGACGGGCTCGTGCTTTATGAGGTGCAAGACGAGAGCGAGAGAAACGAAAGCGAGCGGACATTTGAGTTTAGTGGCACGCTAAGCCCGGAAATTTACTACCGAGACTACCTAAACGTAGCGACGCCAAGCGTTTTTTACCGCGTAGCTAGCGGCTACGACGAGGATGGATTTCGCGCGGCGATTGCGGCTCAAAGCTCAAATTTAAACGTGCTTGTGGGGGCTACGTCTAGCTCGCAAAAAGTTCGGCTAAATTTGGCTCGTGCGTACGAGATCGCTGGCGAATTTGAAAATTTAGCCGTCGGCGGAGTGTGTATCGCCGAGCGTCACGCCAAAAAGGGCGACGAGCCACAAAGGATGCGCGAAAAGATCGCGGCGGGAGCGAAGTTTTTCATCTCACAGGCGATTTTTGATGCGGATTTAGCGCGCAAATTTTTAGAGGACTGCGCGGCCGCAAAGATAACCGAGCCGATATTTCTCACGTTTTCAACGGCGGGCAACCCAAAAACGCTAGAGTTTATCAAATGGCTGGGCGTTAGCGTGCCAAGCGCGGTTGAGGCGCGTCTAAACGCTAGCGAGGACTATCTAGCGCAAAGTTGCGAGATAATCAAAGAAATTTGGCGCGAGCTAAAGAAATTTGGCGACGAAAACGGGCTAAATTTGAGCGCGAACATCGAAAGCGTTATGGCTAAGCGCGCCGAGATCGAGGCGAGCCTAGAGCTAGCTCGCGAGTTTAGGCAAATTTAGGAGTGAGGATGGCGGATAAGGACGAGCTCTACGCCAAGGCAAAACGCGCCAACGCGCTCAAAAAACTCATGCGCGTAGCTGCCGCCCTGATCGCCGCGCCAGCCATTTTTGCGCTATCAAGCGCGCTCCTAAACGGCGAGCTTTATGAGCCTTTTAGCTACCTTTTTATCGGCGCCGTGGCTATTCTTTTTGTCGCTCCTTCGATTTACGGATTTATAGCAAATTTTTATGCAAAACCGGTGGAAACTAAAAACGAAAATGCTCAAAATTTCGTCTCTAGCGAGATTGCCGCCGAGCTGGGCGAGCTAGAAAACGAGCGCGTAAATTTAGTAGCCGCCGTCAAAAAAGCAAGCCTAATCGCCCTTGCGGTAGGCGTTTGCGTAGGCGCAGCTGCGGCGTATTTTTTAGACGCGATTTTTGGCGTGACGCTGGGCGCGATCTCATATGCTGCGACGACTGGCCTTTTGACTGCGTCTAAAAGGCAAGAATTTAGGGCAAATTTTAAACGTCAAATCATAGAAAATATCGTAAAAAAGCACGGCCTTAGCTACGATAAAAACCGCGGGCTGGGGCTTGATGACTTTTTTACGATTTATGATTGCAGGGTCGATGAGTGGAGCAGCGAGGATCTCGTTGAGGGCGATATAGATGGCGTTAGCGTCAAATTTAGCGACTTTTACGCAGCCAAAAAGGTGAAAAAGAAAAACGGCACCGAGACGGTCGTGCAGTTTCAAGGCGTGATTTTTAAGGCGGATTTTAATAAAAAGCTAAGCTCCATAACGCAAATCGCACACGCAAATTCGCGAAATTTAGCGATCTACGGGCCAAAGGCAAATATGGACGACGTGAGATTTGAAGAGATATTTGACGTCTATACGACCGATCAGATCGGCGCTAGATACGCGCTTAGCCCGGCGCTGATGGAAAATTTTACCCAGCTTTGCCTCAGGCTAGATGCGCCTGTAAACGCCGTTTCTAAGGATAATCAAATCTTTATCGCCGTAGAGACCTGGCGCGACGACTTTGAGCCAGATATCCGCAAATCACTAATAAACAACGAAACCATAGCGCTTTACGAGAGCGAGATAGCAAGCTTTACTCAGATAGTAAAAGAGTTAAATTTAAACCGCAAAATTTGGTAATTTTGAAATTTGGACGGCTTTGTGGCTCGCGGCTCAAATTTGAATGCAATGATAAAATTTTATGTAAATTTAATCACGATATAGCGTAAATATTTTCTAAACATCAAAGCGTTTTTGTAGTATAATCGTCTTACAAATCCACACAAAGGAGTCGTCATGAAAAAGTTGATTTTAGCGATCTTTTTGGCGTGTTTGGCGTTGTCTTCGGCTCAGGCTGGCAAGAGCCATGGCGATGGAGCGAAAGCTGTATCAAAGGGGGAGTTGGCTACGGCGGTACAGATTTTTACGAAAGGTTGCTATAGTGAGGATGATACCGCATCATGCAAAGACCTTGGCGAGATATATGAGTACGGTAGAGGCGGCGCGACTGATCAGCGCGTGAAAAAGGACGCTGCTCTATCAAAGCAAGCTTATGAAAGATGCTGCGAAAAAAGCAATGGACTACGAAAAGATTGCTGTAGAAAAGTAGGGAAATAATCGCGGCGTCTGAAGTTGCGGTTTTAATGCGGCCGCTTGTAGGGTTAAATTTTACTCATCAAGCGGGCTTTCATGTTTAATTTATTATTTGAGCAACTCTGGCTCAAATTTATCAAATTTACTTTTTTGGCGCCATTTTGGGCGCCAACTTGCAAATTTTATATTTGAGGGTTTAAATTTACCGACCCTTTGGGCTTTTACTCGGTTAAATTTTGCTTGGCGGCTTGAAGGACTTTTTCTAGCTTTTTGTTATTTTTACCATCTTTTTCGAGATACAGTCGCTGTTGCTCTTTAAGGGCTTGAAAAATTTGCGCTCGCTCTTCGCCGCTCGTCATTTCAAGCAACGCTTGCGCCCAGTTAGCAGGAAAACCAAAGCCGTATTCGCCTATACCGGCAAGAGTTTTTCTCATTTGGTTAGTATAGATTTTGAGATTGTGAGCTGGATAGGTCGGGACGATTTTTAGCGTTTCTCGCTCCGCTATTTCATAAGAAATAGACCCTTTTGATAGCTCTATTATTATTTTTAAAATTTCTTTAATTTGATCGTTTGTGTAGCGATTTGACTTGCTTGAATTTTCTTTTTGCATGATTATAAAATGCCTTAAAATTTAAAAACCGAGATCCAAAAGCAGATATTTGTCGTCAAATTTTGCTTTGCATTTTGTCTGTTTTTATGATCTTGTCGGTTTGTGTAATTTTTATACCGCTTATTTCTCGCAGTCCTTTGCGGTTAGCTCCACTTTGCCAAAAAGCGCGCCGTTTGGTATACGGTAGTTCATTACGATACTTTTTACTTTTTGTAGTACCATAAGGGCATTTTGATGAGAGCATAAATTCTCCACTAAAAGCTCTTTCATAGTAGACGTAAATTCTTTTTTATATTCGTCCGCGATAGCTTCCCAGTCTATGTTTTGCGAGTTTTTAAAGACGTATTCGTAGGTGATTATCTCGTCTTTGCAACTTACTTCGGTAACCTTTATGTTATCGTCTTCTATTTGATTTAGCGCTGATTTGGCGCCGATGGTGGCTAGTCTTAGATACGGACTGCACTCGGCTCCCGCTAGACTCAGAGCCAGTGCGCAAACGAGACAAATTTTTCTCATCTTTTCGGCGTTACCAGCATATTAACGTAGCGGCCTTCTAGTAGCGGCTCCTTATCGCGGTCGGAGACGTCTTTTACCATCTCCCAGACTTTTTGCAGCATCGCGACGCCCGCTTCCGGGTTGCTCATCTCGCGACCTTTTAAAAATACGCGAAATTTGACGTGTTTGCCGTCCTCTAGAAACTCAAGAGCGTGCTTGACTTTGTAGTTGATGTCGTTTTGAGCGATTTTGACGGAGAGTTTGATCTCTTTTACTTCGATCGTTTTTTGCTTTTTCTTGGCCTCTTTTTGCTTTTTTTCCTGCTGGTAGCGGAATTTGCCGTAGTCCATTATCTTGCAAACAGGAGGTTTGGCATCAGGTGCGATTAGCACCAGATCAAGTCCCATTTTCTCAGCGATTTTTAAGGCCTCTACTCTTGGGATGACGCCGTATGCGGTGCCGTCGTCTCCCACGCATCTCACTTCGCTCGCTCTGATATCTTCGTTGAGCAACACTTCGTTTTCTTTAGCCAATTAGTTTTTTCCTTTAAGTTGAAATTTGTTGATTATATCCAAAAATATTGTGTTTTTATTGTATTTTTCGTAGAAATTTATTGCGCCGTGACAATTTTTGCAGATTTTGGTAAGAGCCAGGCTTAGCATAAAGCCGCGCCTAGCTCAAATTTAGCGGATTTTGGTCCGTATTTCAAAAAGTTACCTCGGCGAGTTTTGATTTTAGCAGCTCGACGAATTCATCCAGTTTCATATCTTTTTGCTCCCTGGTCGTGCGGTCGCGCAGAGCTATGGCGCTATTTGTCACTTCGTTGTCGCCAAGTACGGCTATCATCGGCACGCGCTGTTTTTCTGCCGTGCGGATGCGTTTGTTTAGACTCTCGTTTTTGCTTGCGATTTCGCTATCTACGCCGATTTTGCGTAGCTCTTTGGCGACGGTTTTAGCGTAGTCTAGGTGTACGTCGCCTATCGGCACGATTACTACTTGCGTTGGAGCGACGAAAAACGGCAACTCACCGCCCGTGTGCTCGATCAAAATGCCGATAAACCTCTCAAAGCTTCCCAGTAGCGCGCGGTGAAGCATAACCGGCTGCTGGCGCTCGTTATTTGCGTCGATGTAGCCAAGATCAAAGCGCTCAGGTAGGTTAAAATCCACCTGGATCGTGCCGCACTGCCATTTTCGCTTCAAGGCATCGGTGATTTTGATGTCGATTTTTGGACCGTAGAATGCGCCGCCGCCCTCGTCGATACCGTATTTAAAGCCGTTTTCGTCAAGCGCTTCTTTTAGCGCTTT
>CAURRL010000004.1:0-22883 GCA_963526895.1 uncultured Campylobacter sp.
TATAAGCTTCATCGGCCTAGTCGCGTATTTTCGCACAAAATACAAAGCGCACCGCTTAAATTTAAGCCTAAAATTTGAAAAGAAGCGTCCGAGTTTGCGCCTCTTGGCTTATCAAATTTCATCCCACAAAAAGGTGATTTGGCGTTAGCACCGCCCACGCTGCGACAACGGCGGTCGCGATGAGGCCCGCGACGATGATTTTTTCTAAAACCGCTTGCATGACTACTCCTTCACGCGCACTTGTTTGGCGTTATCCGCGCTTTTCATCTTTAGCTCGGAGGCGTTTAGCGCGTATGGCTTTTGCGCGACTTCTTGCTGGAGCTTAATCGCGTAGTACGTGAGCGTCGCTAGGATCGCTAGCAGCAGCCCGGTCGCGATGAGCAGCCCCGTCACGCCGTGGAGGCCGAAAACGTTTCGATTCGTGTTTTCCATTTATTCTCCTTTAGAAAGCGAGATAACGTACTCGCCGACCGCTTTTTGCTGTAGGGCGTTTAGTCTGCCGTCGTTAAATTTAGGCATTGCGCCGATAGCGCCCTTTTTACCGCGCTGCAGCACGTCCTCGACAAATGACGCCGTGCCGTATTTGGATAGATCCGGACTCATACCCTCCATGCCCTTGCCGTCCTCGCCGTGGCAGGCTGCACACGCGGCAAATAGCTCCTTGCCGCTAGCTACTAAATTTTCGTTTTTGGTCTTTTTTATGCCTGAAATTTCTTTAGCGATGTAGGCTGCGATCGCTTTTGCGCCCTCCTCGTCCGCCATGCCCGCAGGCATCTCGCCCATTGGGTACTCAAGGCCTTTTGAACCGTTTATTATCGCGTTATAGATCCCCTCTTCGCTACCCCAAACCGCTAGATCTGCGGCCTTGCCGTTTATGCCGTCGCCGGTTATACCGTGGCAGGCCGAACACTGCACCAAAAACACGCTCTCGCCCATCGCGTGAAGCGTCTTAGCGTCCGGATTTGCGAAGCTTTTTTCAAATTTAGCATTAGCGGCGGCAACTTCTTCGTTGTATTCGCCGATCTCCGAGTAGGAGTTTAGCGGATAGCCTGCGAGCATATACCACAAAGCCCAAACGATAACCAGCACGTAAACGACCGCCCAGCCCAGCGGCAGAGGGTTTTTGTACTCGCCTATGCCGTCCCAGCTATACTCGCTAAGCTCGCCGCCCTCTTTGGCGATTTTCATCTGCCTTACGTATTTGCCCGCCACGAACGCCGTTAGCGCGACGATAGCGACTGCGCCGACGAGAGCGAGTAAATTTACGTCGTCTCCCAAGTTAAACCATTGCATTATTTTTCCTTTTTAGCGTTTTCGTCCACGGACGCAGACTCTAAAATTTCCTCGTCGATGCCGTCTTTTAGGGCTAGGTCGGAGTATCTTTCGTAGTTTCGCCTGCCACTCTTTTCGGATCTATATAGATGAAAATAGTATCCGTAAAGAAGCGCGGCGCACACGGCTAGAAAGATAAAAGCTCCGTACCCTTGGAGCTCTCTTAGGGTCTGCGCATCCATAAATTCGCCTATTTTAAGCTATTTAGATAAGCGATAAGCGCCACTATCTCGCGGATCTCTCCGCGCTCGAAGGCCTTTTTGACCTCATCGTCCTTCATCTCTTCCACGATGGCGGCGGCTTCCTCTTTGACCGCTGCTTGCGCCTGTTCGTATGTACCCAGACTTGGCATGCCCTCTACGTCGTACGGTGCGCCAAATACCTTTTTCGTCGTCACTGCCTCGCCGTATGCCGTCTCGATGTCGGCATTGTTGCTAAAGTGATGCTTGTAGGCAGGCATTATGGAGCCTGGCACCACGGAGGTCGGATCTTTCATGTGATTTTCGTGCCAGTCGGTGGTGCGGTAGTTTCCCACGCGCCAGAGGTCAGGACCCGTTCTTTTAGAACCCCAAAGGTGCGGACGATCAAACGCATACTCGCCGCTAAGAGAATACATGCCGTATCTGTCGGTCTCGGCCTTAAAAGGGCGAATTTGCTGCGTATGGCAGGCGTTACAGCTATCTTTCATATACACGTGCTTGCCCGCAAGCTGTAAAACCGTCGGCGGTTTCGTACCCTCTAGCGGCCTAGCCCTGTTGGCAAAATCAGGCAAAATCTCAATCACGCCCGCATAGGCAATGATCACAAAAACCATAACTGCGAAAAAGAAGGGATTTTTCTCTAACCAACTAAACATTAGCAACCTCCTTTACGCCCGCAGGACTCGCGCTTAGCGGCTCTTTTTCGAGCGCTTTGGCGCCAAAACTCTTGTAGATATTATAAACAAATATAAAAAATCCAAGTAGATAAAGTAGTCCGCCCACGGCTCTGATCCAGTAGTAAGGCACGATGTTTATTACCGTATCGATAAATGAATAGGCTAAATTTCCGTATTCGTCGGTCGCGCGCCACATCATACCCTGAGTGATGCCCGCGATCCACATCGATGAAAAATAAAGCACGATGCCGATAGTCTGTATCCAAAACTGAGTTTCCATCAAGGATTTCGAGTAAATTTCGCGTTTAAACACGCGCGGCGTCATGTGATAAAGCGCCGCCATCGTCATAAATCCGACCCAGCCTAGCGTACCGTCGTGCACGTGTCCGGGCACCCAGTCGGTAAAGTGCGCTAGAGCGTTTACGGACTTGATCGCTAAAATCGGCCCTTCAAGGGTAGAAAACATATAAAACGTCGAGCCTAAAATCATAAATTTGATAAGAGGATTTTCTCTAAGCTGCTGCCACTCGCCGCGCATCGTTAGAAGCATATTTATCGCAGATCCCCAGGACGGCAGTATTAAAACCACCGAAAACACAGAACCCATCGTCTGCATCCAGTCAGGCACCGCAGAGTAGATCAGATGGTGTCCGCCCGCCCAAAGATAAAGGAACATGAGGCTCCAAAACGAGAAAATCGAAAGCTTGTAAGAAAATATCGGCTGACCGCTCTCTTTAGGAAGGAAGTAGTAAATTTGAGCGATTATCGGCACAGTAAACACGAACGCCACGGCGTTATGCCCGTACCACCACTGCACTAGCGCGTCGTTGGCTCCGGCGTACATCGAGACCGAGTGCCACCAGTTGCCGTATCCCGAAACCAGCTTGGTAGGTACGGCCATGTTGTTAAACAAATAAAGCATCGCGATACCTAAAAACGTCGCGATAAAATACCAAACCGAGATATAAAGCGTCCTCTCGCGGCGGATACCGATAAGGCCGAATATACTAACGCCCCAAAGCACCCAAAGCACGACCACGCCGATATCTAGCGGCCACTCTAGCTCGGCGTACTCTTTGGACGTGCTAACGCCAGCAAGTAGGCTAAACACGCCGCCGGCCATCACCAGAATATATATCCAAAAGTGCAGCTTGCCCACCGTCATCAAAAACGGCGACTCGCTCATCGAGACCTTTAAAACCCTCTGTCCGATATAGTACCATGTCGCAAATACGCCCGAAAGCATAAATCCAAATATCACGCCTGCCGTGTGTAGCGGTCTTAGGCGGCTAAAGGTGCCGTATTCGCCCGCGAGATAGTTTAGATCGGGATACGCCATCTGAAAGGCTATCAGCACGCCTATGCCCATGCCGACTATCCCAAACAGTATCGTCGCGAACATAAAATACTTGGCGACCGTGTAGTCGTAGCTTAGCGCCCTATCTAGTCGCATCGATATCCTCCTTTGTTTATTTTATTACGAAAATGTTATTTTACTAAAATTTAAGCGCAAAATCGCTTAATCGTTTTAAATTTACACTACTTTAAATTTTACTTTTTTAGCTCGATTTTATAGCCAAGTCCCGGCGAGTTTTTGATGAGTCCGGCGCCCACTTTATCGCGTATTCGCTTGATAAATGTCCTAACGGCAGGATCGTTTACCTTTTCGCCAAACCACACCACGTTTCTGATCTCCTCGGTTAAAACGAGCGTGCCGATACGTTTAACTAAAAGCGAGATAAAGGCCAGCTCTTTTTTGGTTAGCGCGATCTCGACGCCGTTTTTTACGAGTACTTTTTTGGTTTGATTAAACGAATATCCGCCCGAAATATCGATGATATCGGCGCCTATGATTTTAGTTTTTACGATCTGCTCCAGCAGGGCGAAAAGCTCGTCCATGTCGATAGGTTTGATCACGTATTTATCGATGCCAACGTCGATAGCTTTGAGCAATTTTTCCTTTTCGCTATACGCGCTTAGTATCACTACTGGCGTGTTTTTTGAGAATTCTTTTATCTGCCTTGACATCTCAAGTCCGTCCATGATAGGCATCATGATATCAGCTATCACGATATCGGGGCTAAATTTTTTAAATTTCTTAAGCCCTTCGTCGCCGTTTGAGGCCGAAATGACCTTTTGAAATACGCCGCCGAAAACCTCTTGCATAGACTCCCTTATGCTATCCTCGTCCTCGACTAGCAGTAGCGTTAGCTCTTTAAAATTTTTCATTTTTCATCCTTTAGCGGCAGCTTTATCTCAAATTCCGCTCCAAATTTTACGTTTTTAGCGCCGGCGATTCCGCCGTGATTTTTGACTATGCTTTTTAGCATATATAGACCGATACCAGTGCCTGCACTCGGGTGCTTCGTGGTGAAATACGGCTCAAAAATCTTATCCATTATCTCCTCTTTTATACCGCCGGCGTTATCTGTTACTCTTATGATAGCAAATTTATCCTTTGTTTCTAACGTTAGCGTTACTTTTTTATCGTCTTTTTTATTTGCCAGCGCATCTTTGGCGTTAGAAAGCAATATGATTACGGCCTGACAAAGCTGCGACTCAAAGCCGTAAATTTGACCCTCGCTTTTTAGCTCCAAATTTACGTCTATGCACTCTTTTTCGTAGGTTCCTTGCACCATCTTTAGCGCGTTTTCTACCGCGGACGAGGGCAAGAAAAGCCCCCTCTCGCGCTCAACGCTAAAAAAGTTTCTAAAATCCTCGATCGTCTGCGACATACCCTTTATCACGCGTTTTGCGTGCTCGTAGCCGGCTTCGAATTTCTCGTTTGCTTTGACGCTCTCTTTTAGTTTAAAAAGCGTGATGCTAAGCTCGTTTAGCGGCTGGCGCCACTGGTGAGCGATGTTTGCGATCATCTCGCCCATCGAAGCTAGACGCGACTGCAAAAAAAGCATTTTGGTCTTTTCCTCGTTTTTCTTTATCTCGGCTTTTACCAAATTTTCTAGATTTTGGTTTAAATTTACGAGCTCGGCAGTCTGCTCGGCGACCCTGTTTTCGAGATTTTCGTTTAAATTTAGCAGCTCTTTTTTCGTCTTTTCAAGCTCGTTGTTTAAATTTATCACGTCCGTCACGTCGTATCTAATCGCAAGAAACTCCTCGATCTGCCCGCTTAAATCCAAAATCGGGATAATAGTCGTGTTTAGATAGACGTCGCGGCCGTCTTTGGTGCGGTTTCTTATCGTGCCTTTATGCACTTTTTTGGCTAAAATCGTCTCCCAAAGCCGCGCGTAAACGTCCTTTGGCACCTCGGGATGGCGCACGATGTTGTGATTTGCGCCGATTAGCTCCTCGCGCGTAAAGCCAGACATCTTACAAAACTCGTCGTTTACGAATGTTATAGTGCCGTTTGTGTCGGTCTTTGAGACGATGTTGCTAGTCTCGATAGCCTCTTGATACTGTCTGAATCTTTCTTTAATGTCATCCATTGCTCGCCGTAAATCCTATAAAAGATAGATAAATTCCGTAAATTATTATCGCCGCGCCGCTTAAATTTAGCGCGTGTTTTTTAAATTTTTCGCTCACTGCCTTTAAAACCAGCGCGTAAAAACTCATCGCAAAAAAGCTAACCGCGCCAAACGTAGCCACGATCGCTACGCCCTTTGCCCCGCTGCCACTAGCTACGGCTAAAGCTAAAAAATAATAAACCACACCGCACGGCAGCAGCCCGTTTAAAAACCCAAGCGTCAAAAATCCGAGCACGCTATTTTTCGCGATGGCTGCTTTCATTTTTTCGTTTAAAATTTTGGATAAAAATGCGTTTTTCTCGATCAAATTTAACACCGCTCCGCGCCTGATGAGCGCGACGCCCAAAACCGCCATAAAAACGCCGATAGCAAAAAATAGGTAGCCTCGCGCCGCAAGAGAGAGCGTAAAAACGCCGCCAAGCGACCCGAAAATAAAGCCAAGTAGCATATAAGCGCAAATTCTAGCTAGGTTGTACCCCGCTATCATCGCCGCGCTAAAAATTTTACCTTTACCGTTCAAAAACCGCGCGAGCAAGATAGCAAAACCGCCGCACATACCCACGCAGTGGCCAACCGAGCTAAGCGCTGCGACGCTCAATACCCCAACAAACTCCACGCCGCTCATCAAATTTGACCGATAAATTTCATTTGCGAATTTTATCCGCGCACGGGTTAAATTCGGCCCGCAAATTTAACTGCAAATTTAGCTCAAATTTGACCGCGACTAGCAACTATAAAATTTCTAAAAATTGCTTAAAGATATATTTGCTCTCGCTCGGCCCGCCGCTAGCTTCGGGGTGATGCTGCACGGAAAATACGGGATAATCCTTGTACTTCACGCCCTCGATCGTGCCATCAAAAAGATTTCTATGCGTGATCTCGGCGACCTGCGCGATCTCCTCTGGAACGTTGTAGTTGTGATTTTGCGCCGTTATCTCGACTGCCTTGGTTTGCAAATTTAAAACCGGGTGATTTGCGCCGTGCTGACCGAATTTTAGCTTGTATGTCTCAAAGCCAAACGCGTTACTAAGTAGCTGATGGCCTAAGCAAATACCAAAAATCGGCACTCGCGCTTCGATCAGCTTTTTTATCTGCGCGATCTCGTTTTTTAGAGCCTTTGGTTCGCCTGGGCCGTTTGAGAGAAACACGCCGTTTATCTCGCCGCTTTTAAATTTAACGATGAGATCCTCTGCCTGCACGTCGTGCGGATAAATTTGCGTCTCAAGGCCCATTTCGCAAAGCTCGTTTAGGATGTTGCGCTTTACGCCGTAATCGATGACGGCGATCTTTTTGCCGTTTGATTTTAGCGGAGCGTATGATTTGCTCGCGTGATCCCAGCCGCCCTTTTCGTGAGCGTAAATTTGCTCGGTGCTCACCTTTGCTACGTAGTTTATCTCTGAGATTCTAGGCGAGTTTTCGAGCAGTTTTTTTAGCTCTTTTTCATCTGAAATTTCAGTCGATATTACTGCGTGTAGTGCGCCGTTATCGCGTAGCATCTTGGTTAAAAATCTAGTGTCTATATCGTAAACGCCAAATTTGCCTTGCTCTTTGAAAAATTCTTCCAAGCTCTTTTGCGAGCGGAAATTTGACGTAGTAGCGTTAAAATCTCTCATCAAAACGCCGCTAGCGTGGATTTTGGCGCTCTCCATATCATCCTCGTTTACGCCTACTATGCCGATCTCGGGCATGGTAAAAACAATAAACTGCCCCGCGTAGCTAGGATCGCTCATGATCTCTTGATAGCCAGTTAGGCTCGTGTTAAAGACCATTTCGCCGCTAGCCGTACCGCTCGCGCCAAAGGCCTTCGCCTGCAAAAAAACGCCGTTTTCAAGGTAGATATAAGCTCTCACAACATACCTCGTTTTCTTAGTTCGTCCTCGTAGAGCCGCTCAAATACGATGTCGTACTCCTCGGTGCCCGGGATTAGCTTGCGCTTGTAGCCGTCGATCTTGTCGATAACCACGTCTTGTAAAATTTCATACGTTTTTAGATAGTCTTCGATCGAGCCGTAGATGATGTTTTTGATACGGTTTTCGGAGACCGTGTAGTCGATGAGTCCCTTTTTCCAAGCGCCCTCAAGCACTAGGTGAGCGACGTTGCTAAATCGGTCTTCGTATGTTAGGATCACGCCGTACTCTTTAGCCAGCTTTTTTTTCACAAGCCAAAACATATTTTTTCTATCGACTTGCATGCTCTCCATATCGTCTTCGTTCTCGGCGAGCACCTCATTTACGCGCTCTTCAAGCGCTTTTTCTTTTTGTAAATCGTTATCTAAAATTTCTTTCGCGCATGCCGCTACGGGCTCTACTCCGCGCGTTAAATTTACGAATCCGGACTTTAATAAATCAATAGCGATTTTGTGCGCGATGTAGGGTGTGTGTGGGAGTTTTATACGCATTTTTACCTCTCTTTTTGGGCTTGATTTTAACCAAAATTTGGTAAGAAATACCTAAAATCTCACGGCGTTTTTTGTTTTGACGGACGTTTGTTTTAAGTAAAATTTGAAGCTAAATTTGAGGCGCGGATAAAAATGCTTTTAAGACTGAGCGCTAGTTAAATTTAGGCTTTAGCGTTAAATTTGACGGCAGTAAAATTTAACCTTTGGAGTCAAATTTGACCGCCAAAGGCAAATTTAGCTTTCGCATTATCCGCGCAAATTTGAGCTCAAATTTAGATGCGAGCCAAGCTAAATTTAGAACGCTATAACCCCAAATTTACAAATTTAGCAGATTTCCCGCAGGGCCGTCGGGCGAAGTCGGAGAGACTTCCTGTGTTACGTTTTTTTCGGCTTTTATAAATGGTGGGCCTTGTTTGATTAAAAGCGTGATTTCAGACGCCGCGGTAGGCTCCATTTTTGCCATTATCGCGGAGATTTTTTTAGGGCTTAGCGAGTACATGATGCTAGCCGCATCCACCCTATCCATCGCGCTTAGTACGTCGGCGGCGGCCTGGTCTTTCATCTTGCCGTAAGCCTCACCAACCTTGTCGCTAGTCATCGCTTTTAGCTCTTTTACGATCTCTTCGTTTTTCTTTAGTAGCTGCTCGGTCTGCTTTTTTTCCTCTTGCGCGCGGGCTAGAGTTGCGTTTATCTCGGCCTCTTTGACGGCTAGCTTGGCGTTTCGCTCCTCAAAAAGCGCCGCCGAACTCGCTCTAAAAGCCTCCAAACTCTGCCTTGCTTCGTCTATTTTGGCAAGCTCTCTTTTTAGCTCGTCTTTTCTAGTTTCAAATATCGAAACGCAGTCCACTGGGATCTTAAAACCGCTTTGGCTCGCGTTTTGAGCGTTTGTGCCGTTTGCGCCCCAAACGCATAAATTTAAAGTTAGTAAAATCAAAATTTTTTTCAAGCTTTCGCCTCTTTTTGCCTAGTAAAATTCATCGTCGCAAACTCGTCCAGAGCCGCCGCTTCGGCCTTTTTTATCTTTTCTATTTGCACGCTAAAGTCCTGCGTTTGCAGGTATTTCATCTTTTCGTACTCCAAATTTGCCGCCTTGTGCTGCCGCTCGAGGTGCGCGATGTTTTTTTTCATTAGCTCGAGCCGTTCGGTTAGTAGATTCTTTTCTCGCCGCATCGCGCCCAGAAGCTCCAGCGATCCGCGCAAATCGGTCGCAGAGCCGCTGGATGGCATTTCAAATTTTGAAATTTGCTCAGCAGCCTGCGCTATGAAGCCCTCTATCATCGCCGCTTCGTTTCTGGTTCTTGCTAAATTTAGCTCGATTTTGTCTAAATTTCGCTTTTTTATATTTACGATTTGCGTAAATTTGCTTTTCATCTTAGCGAACTATCGTGTCTTCGCGCTCCGGGCTCGTGGAAACGATGCCGACCTTTACGCCCGTGATCTCCTCGATGCGCTTGATAAAGGCCTTTGCATTTGCAGGAAGATCCTCAAATTTACGCGCTCCTTCTACCTTATCCCAGCCATCAAGCTCCTCATAGACCGGTTTTACGCCCTCTAGATCGCTTGGAAAATACTCGATTATCTTGCCGTTTTTCTCGTAGGCTTTGCAGATTTTTACCTTTTTAAAGCCATCTAAAACGTCAAGCTTCATCAGCGCAAATTTGTCCACGCCGTCAAGTCTAGCCGCGTATCTCACGCCAACTGCGTCAAACCAACCAGTGCGGCGCGGTCTGCCTGTGGTAGCGCCGTATTCGCGTCCGATATCGCGTATCTTTTTGCCGTCCTCGCCCATATCCTCGGTCGGGAAAGCACCGTTGCCGACTCTAGTCGTGTAGGCTTTGATGATGCCGATCACCTCGCCGACGTTTTTAGGGCTTAGTCCGATGCCGCTGCAGCTGCCTGCGGTTACGGTGTTTGAGCTAGTTACGAAAGGATACGTGCCGTGATCGATGTCTAGCAGCGTGCCCTGCGCGCCTTCTAGCAAGATTTTCTTATCCGCGTCTATCGCATCCCACACCATGTGCGTGGTGTCAACGATAAATTTACCTAGCGCCACCTCGTAGCTCTTTAGCTCGTCCAAAAGCTCCTCGCGAGCGGGCGCTTTAACGCCTAAAACGTCTAAAAATGCTTTATTTGCCGCAAAATCGGCCAGAATCGCGTCGCAAAGCTTTTCGGGATTTTTTAGCTCCCCGACTCGGTGTCCACTGCGGCTGATTTTGTCGCTATACGCAGGCCCTATGCCCTTGCCAGTCGTGCCGATAGCGTGCGCGCCCTTAGCCTTTTCTTTGGCTTGGTCGATTTGCGCGTGATATGGCAAATTTAAATGCGCCTTGTCGCTGATAAACAGCCGTCCCGAGACGTCTCCAAACTGCTTTAGTTCCTCGATTATCGCGGCTGGGCAGAGCACGACGCCGTTGCCGATGATGTTGATTATATTTTTATGAAGTATGCCTGAGGGAACCTGATGCAGCGCGATTTTCTTGCCCTCTACGACGATCGTGTGACCCGCGTTGTGCCCACCCTGACACCTGCACACCATATCGTAGCCGCCACTTAGCAGATCTACGATCTTGCCCTTACCTTCGTCTCCCCACTGCACGCCCACTATCACGTCAGCCTTGCTCATACTCTCTCCTTTTGATCTAAATTTTCGATTAACGCGTCGGTATATACGCCAAATCCGCTGCTTTTGATACCCTCTATCTCGTAGTTGCCGCCGCCGCTTAGCACGGCGTTGCCGCCCAAAAATCTAAAAAACAGCTTGTCGTAATACCTCATCTTTGAATAATATAACGGAACAATTCTTAAATTTTCATATCTTACTGCCTGCGCCAGCTCTTTTATCTCAAGCAGTGCGGTTTTTATCTCGTCCGGCACTACCGGCAAAATCTCGTCGATATCTGCGACCGTATTTACGAAGGCTAGCCTTTTTAGCCACTCTTCGTTTTGATTTAGGATTTTTTCGATCTCGCCGTGCTCAAATATCGAAATAGGTAAATTTAAGAGTCTGCACACGATCTGCGGGATCGCGATGTGGCTGATTTGCAGCACGGGCGCGAGGTCAAACGACTCAAAAAGCTCCTTTGCGATCTTGACGCTAGTGGCCAGATCGCTCTCGCCGATTAGCTCTGCGCCGATTTGATAGATTTCGGTGCTAGGATACTTAAAAACTGGCTGGATGTAAAACCAGCGTTTAGGTTCGGTATCTTTTAGGCGTCTAAGCACGATGCGCACGACGTCCACGGTACTATCGGCGCGCAGGCTGATTTGGTGATTTTCGTGATCGCTAAAGCGCACCAGAGCCGTGGGCTGCACGCTTAGGTGCTGATGATACGAGAAAAATGGCGTCACGATCTCGTGAAATCCATTTTTCTCCAAAATTTCGCTCGCCGCGCGCTCGATCTTTCTTTTTAGTTTCGCGCTTTGTCCGAAATACAGCCTCGTGCCGCTTGGTATTTCGTGCTCGTAAACGCTCGCGTCAAATTCGCTCACTCTTGCTCCTTTGCTTTTAATTCAGCCAGTTTTATCTCGGGCTCTACCCACGGCAACTCGTGAAACGCAGCTACGAAGTAGCTAGGCTTTGAGCCGCTGTAAACGGTCGCGATATCAAGCTGCTCGAGATAAATTTCGCCATTTTTGCGTAAAATTTAGCATCGTGTACGCCTGATTTTAGTAAATTTGACGGCTTGCCGATGGCTTCCTCTTTGGTGTAGCCGCTCATCTTACAAAATGCTTCGTTGGCGTCTAAAAATACTCCGTCTAGCCCGACTACGGCGACGGCTTCTTGTGCGTTTGCAAACAAGCTTAAAATCGTATTTTTATACGCGTACTCTTTGCTATCGTTTAGTCGCGCTATCTCGATGCCGGTTTTTGTGGTCAAATTTGCCGCCAGCTTGCTCTCGATAAAATACCCGATCACCTCGTCCACGGTTCTGCCGTCTTTTGAGATAAATTTGATAAATACGCTGCAGTTTATGACCTCTAGATTTTTCCTTATCAGCCTGCAAGACTGCAGCGACTCGTTCTCTTTTTTGAGCGAAGCCGCGTTAAATAGGCTAAATTTGATGTTAAATTCATTCGCGAGCCTATCTCGGTCTTCTGGATGGATGATGTTTTTAAACTCAAATTCGTTTGAGAGTATTTCGCTTTTTTTGTACCCCAGTGCGCGCTCGATATTGTCCGAAACGCTTGATATATCGCCTATAAAGCGGTCCTTCCAAACTACGCTAAACAGCGGCGAGTGAGCGTCTATCTCACTTTGTTTTTGCGCGTTTTTCTTTAGAGTATTGCTCTTCGTAATGTCTTTTACGACGCAAAAGCCGATCTTTTCGCCGTTAGATAGCTCGTAGTTTTGCTTGTAGATGCGCACCTGTTTTATCTCGCCGCCCGCGACAAAATGGTTCGTTTCGTAAATTTCGCCTTCGTCTTCTTGCAGCGTTTTCATATCGGTCAAATTTGACGCGTTTAGCTCGGCTAAATTTTTGCTTTTTATAGCCTCCTCGCTAAATCCGTAAAACTCGCACGCCCTCGCGCTTGCTTCGACGATCTTGCCGCTTTTTGCGTCGATTAGCAGTAAGATAAAAGGCCCTTTTTCAAACAAAAATCCGAATTTGCGCGAGTACTCTTCAAATTTCGCCTTTTTTTCGCCGAAATCTCCGTAAAATTTGACGATCTCGTCCGAGATTTGATCAAATTCCTCTACCGAGCCGAATTTAGCGTAGGTCTTGATCTCCTCGCCGTCGCCGGCTTTTGCGACTAAATTTTTGATAGATAAAACTGGCTTTATGACGGAGTTTTTGACGAATTTGACGTATCGAATCGTAAAAATAGCGCCCGCGGCCAAAAATGCGACGCAGATTAGTAAAAATATTAAATTTTCTTTTACGAATTTGCTCATAGAATAGCTTGAAACCACGGCTAAACCGATCCCGGGAACTCTTTGGATATAATAAATCTCGCTGTTTAGCGAGCCTAAATTTGCAAATTTTACTTCGTCGCTGTCTAGATAATCCACGTCCACGGCGTAAAGATCAAAGATGTTTTTGCGCTCTAAAACTAGCTCGGGATTTTGGTGAAATACGATTCTGCCGCTTTTGTCTATCGCGAACGAATTTACGCCGATCCTCTCGTATCCGCGCGCAAACTCCTCGTAAATCGCCGTAAAGCGTATGAGCGTAGCCACTATTTTGCCGTTTTTCATCTTTTTTGCGACGAGTCTTGTTGGTACGTCGCTTTTATCAAACATAAACTCTGATCTTAAAATTTTATCCTCAGGCTCGTTTTCCCAAGGCTTTGAGAGAAAAAACGCGGAGTACGTATCGCGTAATTTTTCATCGCTGACAAACTCTATCTCGCCGCGTTCGTTTACGATAAAAAAGGCCATGTATTCGTTATTGTTTTTTACGGCAAAGTCAAAGATCGCTTTTGAGTCAAAATCGGGTGCTTCAATATATCTTTCGATAAGTTTAAGTTCGTTATCTATATTTACGGCGCGCTCTTTGAGGAAAATTTTAAAGTTAGAATTCGCAGCGTAAATATCCTCTTTTACGCCTTCAAATTTTAAATTTAACCCAAAGCTAGCAGCGCATATCAGAAATATGGCGGTAGCAAAAAGCACCACGTATATCCTGCCTAAAACGGCGCGTGCGAGAGGAAATTTAGAGGCGGATGAACTAGCCAAAAGAAAAACCTTAAATTAATTTAATATAAACGGCTTATTGTAGCTGAATTTTGCTTGTTTTAAGATAATAAACGTAGAAGTTTGGCGAGAGGATGAGAGAATCGAACTCCCCGCGAAGCGGTCAACCGCCCCGCCATCGGATTTGAAGTCCGCGAGCGCCACCAGATCGCTTTATCCTCCGCGTCTTTAGATGATGAGCGCGATTATAGCCAAATTTATATAAATTTTAGTTTGATTTCTATAGTATTTGGAGAAAATTTTATAGGTCGGCGATGAAAAAGCTATTTGCGCGATTTTTTTTAAAAAACCTTCTAATTTTCTCGCCGATTCTTTTCCTTGGCGGCTGCCTCGAGCTCTTTACGACCGTGACGCCGCTAACGGGCATCAACGTCTACGACGCCTATCAAATCAGCAAAGACGAGCGCGGTATCTATTCGATAACGAAAGATAAATTTATAAAAACAAAAATCCAGACTAAAATTTTAGCCTCAAGCGGGCTTAGCAACCTAAACGTGGATGTCGAGAGCTTTTACGGCGACGTGTATCTCATCGGCGTTGTGCCGGACGCCGAGCACAAAAACAAGCTCGTAGAGCTAGCTAAAAACACTGACGGCGTGAGTAAAATTTATACGTATATTCGCCTCCCTAGCGACGGCGGCGAATGCGAAAGCAACCTCGCCATAATGCTAAATTTAAAAAATAATTTTTTTAAAGATAGCATAATCAGCGGCACAAGCGTGAGAGTGAGCGTAGTGCAATGCAACGTCGTATTTACCGGCATCATCACCGATATCGAGCAGGAAAAACACGCGATCTGGTACGCCAAACACATCGAAGGCGTGCGGGATGTTTACTCTTTTCTTAAGGTTATGAAAGAGTAGTTTTCCCCTTCAAATTTGAGTTAAATTTAAAGATTTTATCTACCTGCACCGCGTGTTTAAAATTAGAAGCCAAATTTACAAGATTAGCAAGATATGAAATAAACATTCCAGACAGAATAGGCGTAGTTTTAATAATTTTTGGCGGGTGCGATATGAGCGTATACAAAATACGTGATTGAGCACCCTAGCCAAAAATTATTAGAAATCCGTCATTTACGGGGAATCCTAGCCCGGTAAAAGGTTTTGATTAGTGTTGGCAGTAGCACCAACGCCCCTAGCAACATCATTATCATAACAAGATCGGTCAAAAGTCCGAAATATATCGTCGGGATAAAGTTGCTCGTTACCATGATGCTAAAGCCAAGGATGATCGCAAACGATGTGTAGTACATCGCGTAGCCGATGCTAGCGTGCGAGGCCTTGATCGACTCGGCGACGTTTTTGCTGCGAAGCTCGATTTTTAAGCGATGGATGTAGTGGATGATGTCGTCCACGCCGATACCTATGCTGATAGCCGCTATCGTAATGCTCATAATATCAAGCGGAATGCCCAGCACGCCCATGACGCCAAATACCGCACAAAGCGGGATCAAATTTGACGTGATAGCGATTGCGGCGAGCTTTATGCTTTTAAAAATAATGCAAAAAACGATAAAAAGCGACAAGATCACGAAACCAAAAGAATCCACCTGCGAGGCGATGAGGCTTTGAAGGAGATTGTTATAAAGCACCATTGCGCCGCTAACTTGCACGCTAGCGTTGTCGTTTGCGATTAAATTTGCGATATCGGTTTTTAGCTCGCGCAAAAACTCGTCCCTGCGTAGCGCGTCGTCGCTATCTAGAGTTCGTGCCGTAAAGCGCAGCTCGTTATCTTTTATGCTCACATATGGGCTTAGGATGATATCTTTGTATTTTTGCGGGATCTGTTCGTATAGGATCGAGAGCATGAGGCCGTCGGCGGGCTTTTGCGTGATGCGCTCGACGATCTTTACGACCGTGTTTAGGCTACTCGCGTGCCCGACGAAACGCTTGTTTTCTAGATAGTTATGTACCTTTTTAGCGACGTCGATTTTGTGCTGATTGAACCAATACTTATCCTCGTTCGCGCTAGCGGCGAATTCAGCGTCAAACTCGTCTTTAGGCTCGTTTTTGGTAGCCTTTTCGTCAAATTTAGGCTTGTTAAATTTGATCAATATATCAACCGGCACGGTGCCGCCTAGCTTCGTATCGATCACCTGCATACCCTTGTGGATTTCGGTCGTATCTTTAAAATAGCTTATAAAGCTATTTTCGACCTTTAGCTTTGAGATGCCGTAAAGCCCGAAAATAAGCACCGCAAGGCTAATGGCGTAAACCGCGCGGCTATGATTTAGCGCAAACGCGGCGCAGTGCTTGGTAAAACTAAATTTGTCCTCAAACGTCCTAACCGGAGCAAGCTTTGGCATCAGAGCCATCGCAGAGCCAAACAGCAAAAACGCAAGCACCAGCGAGATAGAGATCGACGCGCTCATCATGATGCCAAGCATTATGATCGGTTTGATATCAGAAAGTGCAAGCGACAAAAAGCCGATAACGGTCGTAAATATCGCAAAAAACGATGGGCTAGCCTTATCGCGCAGCGTGAGATAGACCAGTTGGCGATTATTAAGATGCTGCTTGGTAAGGCAAAACTCGCGGTAGCTCACGATCAGGTGGATGACGACCGAGATCGTGATGATGAGCTGAAGGGCGATGTAGTTTGAGCTGATCACCGTGATCTCCCAGCCAAAAAATCCAAACAGTCCACTCGCCCAGATAACGCTAATCACGCAGATAAAAATCGGCATAACGATGTAGCGAATCTGCCTAAAAAAGAGCCAAAGACAAAAGACTAAAAGCAGCGTGACGCTGATACCGTAGGTCGCAAGATCGGAGCGCACGAAGCTCACCATATCATCGGCAATCATATTTGCTCCGCCTAAAAACAGACTCTCGCCTCCGCCAAATTTCGCTATCGTCTCGCGGATCTGCTCGATCGCGGCGTGCTCTTTTATGCGCGCTTCGTCGCGGTGAGCTTTAAACTGCACATTTACCACGCTTAGACGCTGCTTTTGCTCGCTGGTGATATTGCCGTCGAGTTTGGCGTTTAGCAGGGTGTTTCGCTCGTTTAGTATACTTTGATATTTTTCGTCGGTCTTTAAATTTAGCACGATCGCCGTAGTTTTTAGATCGCGGCTAACGAGGTTGTTCGTATATAGCGGACTATCTACAAACTCGCGGCGCACCAAGGTTTTGTTTATATCGGCATCGACAAGGCTTGGTACGTGCTTAACTAGCTCGCCAAGATCGTTAGTTCCGCTTTGAAGCAGCGGGATGTTCAGTACCGAAATGACGTTTGAGACGAGCTCGTTTTTTTCTAGTTCGCGGCTTAAATTTTCTATCTTTTCAAGCGTAGAAGGCGCGAGCAGATCGTCTTTTGGCGTGTATGCGATGACTAGGTAGTTTGGGCTAACGTAGCGCTTAAAAACGTCTCTAAAGACGGCTAAATCTTTATCGTTTTCAAGTAGCAGCGTCTCTGTAGACGCGTCCACCTCGAGCTTGCCGCTAAAATATCCAAAAACCAGCGTCGCGGCCAATACGCCTGCGATAACGCTTTTTGGAAAGTCGACGATAAATTTAAAAATCCGCTTCATCAGCGCCTTATTGCGGAGCTTGGACGGAGTTTAGCTTGCTAAGCAAATTTTCAAAGCTCTCGTTTTCCATCAGGCTGTCAAACTGGCTGCGGTAGGTCTGAATGATGCTAACGCCTAAAATTTCAACGTCGTAGATGAGCCAGCCGCGCTCTTTGGCGTTATAAAATTTATACGTAAAGCCGTAGTTTTTGCCGTCCTCGCCGACCAAATCTGCGTTTAAAAAGTAGCGATTTTCGTTCGGTTTGGTTACGTCTTTAAAATTTATAGTTTGGTTTTTGTAGCTTAAGAGCTTATCGACGTAGCTTGATTTTAATCTCTCTTCAAAAGCTTTGTTAAATTTGGCCTTTTGATCGGCGCTTAGGTTGTTGTAGCGCTTGCTTAGAGCGATCTTGGACATCTGCTCGTAGTCGAAATACGGATCAAAAACGGCGAAAATTTTACTTATTTTCTCGTCTTTGCTCAAATTTGCGTTTTTTAGCACTTCGATGGCGTCTTGCGTCGTTTTTTGCATCGTAGGTTTTATCTGCTCCTCGCTGATCGCAAAGAGGCTAACCGCACTAAAAAGCGCAAGTAGGATGATTTTTAAAAATTTCATTTTATTCCTTTATTAAGTGGTTGCGGCGCTGTTCGTATGCGTCGCGTAGAAACGGATACAGGTCGATCGCGTCTTTTTTAAGATTATCGTAAGCGTCTGGATGTAAAGACAAAAGGTTGCCCTGACGGAAAGTTTTTATCGCAAAGGAGTCTAGAGCAGGCTTTACGTAGCTGATGGGATCGAGATAATAATCGCCGACTAGGCCCGCGATATCGCGTAAATTTGACGGACCGATAAACGGTAAAACCACGTGAAATCCGCTACCAACGCCCCAGTATCCAAGCGTCTGGCCAAAATCCTCGTCATGGCGCTGCAGATTGTAGTATTTCGCGCCGTCGGTTAGCCCGCCAAAGCCGATAATCGTATTTGCTAAAAATCTCAGCGTCTCCTCGCCGGCCTCGCTAAATTTAAACTGTAAGAGATTATTTACGAAGCGAACGGGATATAAAAGGTTGTCAAAAAAGTTTCCAGCAGCGGTTCTTGCGGCCTCGGGCACTATGTAGTTATAGCCTTTTATCGCGGGGTGGATGGCGTTTACGTACATAAAATCGTTAAATCCAGTCATCATTCTATTATAGCCGCTAAGCGGATCGAAAATCTCGCTAGGCTGCGTAAATTCGTCGTCAAATTCGCTCTTTTCCTGCGTTTGTTCAGCAAAAACGCAACTAAAAAAAAGCAAAAAAGAGAGTAAAAATTTTCTCATCAAATCTCCGAATTTCAAGTCTGCAAAGGCAGTAACCTGAGATTTTATCTCAATGTAGCTTTTAAATTTATAAATTTCAAAATGCCCGGTATTACGAAGTTTATTTAAGTTATTTTTCATATATATTTAAATATACTTCCTAGCAAATTATTTTTTTATATTGATAGAATTTGGGGGATTTTCATGAAAGCAGACGTTAGTTTAGAGCTATTTTTAGATAGCGGCGTATCGGTGCTGGCTAAACATATAGAGCTTTTAAAGGCCGTCGAACACACCAAAAGCATAACCAAAGCCGCCGAGTACGTCGGCATCTCGTACAAAAACGCATGGGACAGCCTGGACGCGCTAAATAACCGCTCGGACGAACCGCTAATCGCAAGAGCCGAAGGCAACAAGAAAAACAGCGGCTCGGAGCTTACGCCTTACGGTAAAAAGATGATCGCTCTATACGACGCGATGCTAGAGAGCCAAAAGATATTTTTAGAAAAAGTTTGTTCAAATATAAACGTCGATACGAACGAAATTTTAAATTTACAGCGCATGAGCATGAGTCTAAGCGCCAGAAACCAGCTAAGCTGCGAGATCACGGACGTAAAAACGGGCGCGGTAAATTCGCAAATAAGCGCCAAACTCTCAAACGGCGAAATTTTACGCGCTAACGTCACGGTCGAGTCTGAAAAAAATCTAAATTTAAAAGTCGGCAAAAAAGTCATATTTATCTTTAAAGCCCCAAGCGTAATGCTAGCAAAAGAGGAAAATCTAAAACTAAGCGCGGCAAATTTACTAAAAGGACGCGTTATCGAGGCTAAAATCGGCTCCGTAAACGCCGAAATCGTACTAGAAATCAGCAATCATCAGACGATAACCTCTATCATCACCAAAGAAAGCGCGATGCAAATGCGTATCGGCGTGGGCGACGAGCTCACCGCTATAATCAAAGCAAGTCAAATCATAGTAGGAGTATAAAAAATGAAAAAAACATTTTTTTCGTTAGTAGTCGCGGCCATCGCCGCTTTTCATCTAAACGCGGGCGAGATCAACGTATTTGCCGCAGCAAACGTCACATACGCGTTTGACGAGCTAAAAGCGGAGTTTGCTAAATCAAACCCTGACACCAAAGTAACCGTCACTCTAGGAGCTAGCGGCGCGCTATCTACCCAGATCAAAAACGGTGCTCCGGCGGACGTTTTTATGGCTGCGAATATGAAATTCGTCCAGGACCTATACGATACTAAATTTGCCGTAACCGAGCCTGTAGTTTATGCTCAGGGCGCGCTTGCGCTATTTACGATCAGAGATATCGATCTAGCTAAGGGCATAAACGCGGTAGAAGGCCTAAAAGCCATCGCGATCGCAAACCCTGAAACCGCTCCGTACGGCAAAGCTAGCATCGAAGCTCTAAAAAAAGCGGGCATCTACGATAAAGTCGAGAAAAACGTCATCCTAGCAAAATCTATCGGCGAAGCTCTAAGCCAAGCTCTAAGCGCTGCCGATGTCGGATTTATCGCGGCTTCTGCGATGTACGATAAAAAAATGGCCGAGTACAAAGAGGGTAGAAACTTCATCCTCATAGATCCCGCGCTTTACACTCCGATCGACCAAGGCATGGTTATCCTAAAGCACGGCAAAAACAATCCTGAAGCAAAAGCTTTCTACGACTTCATCAGAAGCGACCGCGCGAAGGAAATCTTTAGAAAATTCGGATACGTCGTCCCGTGATAAAGGCTAAAATTTCGGCGATAGAGCAAAATGACGGCGTTAGCGTTTTTGAGTTTAGCGCCGAAAATTTAAGCCTAAAAATGCTCTCTTTAGAAAATCTGCAAAATTTAAAAATCGGCGACGAAGTTCGGCTAGGCTTTAAAAGCTCGGACGTCTTCGTCGCTACTTCTGCGCTTTTAAACTGCTCGGTCTCAAACGAGATAAAAGTGCAAATTTCAGACATCCAAAAAGGCGAGATCACAAGCTCGCTGCATCTAAACGCGGGCGAGTTTGAGTTTGAAAGCATCATCTCTACGGCATCGCTAAAGCGGCTAAATTTAGCGCCGGGCGATCAAATTTACGCCTACGTCAAGGCAACCTCGCTCTACATCGCATGATAGAACTAAACTGCATAAAAAGCCTAAACGGCGCAAATGGGAAATTTGATCTAGACGTAAATTTGAACGTAAAAAAGGGCGAATTCGTCGCCTTGTACGGCAAGAGCGGTAGCGGCAAAACTACGCTAATGCGCCTAATCGCGGGCTTTGAAACGCCTGATAGAGGAACGATAAAAGCAGGCGGAAGAACGCTTTTTGACGGTAAAAACTTCGCTCCGCCGCAAAGCCGAAATATCGGGTTTTTATTTCAAGACTACGCGCTTTTTCCAAATATGAACGTGATGAAAAATCTGCTTTTTGCGAATAACGACCAAAATTTAGCACGCAAGCTACTAGAACTAGTCGAGATGAGCTCGCTAGAAAACGCCGCTATCTCGCAGCTCTCGGGCGGTCAAAAGCAGCGCGCCGCCCTAGCCCGCGCTCTCATGCGAAAGCCAGAAATTTTACTCCTCGACGAGCCGCTCTCCGCGCTTGATAACGCCATGCGCGAAAAGCTGCAAGACTACCTTGCTAAGGTGCACGCCGAGTTTGATATGACGACGATTTTGGTTAGTCACGACGTCGCCGAGATCTACAAACTCGCGTCCAAAGTCTTCGTGCTCGAAAACGGCAAAATAGCTCAAGAAGGCAGCCCGCGCGAGATATTTTTGAGCCACAGCGGCTCGCAGAAATTTAGCCTGCCGGCTAAAATTTTAGAGATCTCAAAGCGCGATGTTATCTACGTAGCCGTCGTTTCCGTCGGTCAGCAGCTTTGCGAAGTGGCTCTAAGCGCGGCTGAAGCTGCAAATTTAAAAGCTGGCGACGAAGCGGCGATAAGCGCCAAGGCGTTTGGGTTAAATTTGCAAAAAAGCGGTAGCGAAAACGACAAATTTGACGACCCAAGCGGCGAAATTTACCCGCAAAGCGAGCCGAAATGAATATCGATTTTACGCCCTTTTACCTCTCTTTAAAGCTTGCTTTTATCTCGACTGCGATCTTGTTTTTCCTCGTGTTGCCGGTTGCGTTTTGGCTCAGCCGCGCGAGTTTTAGATTTAAACCCGTGCTAGAAGCCGTGATCTCGCTACCTCTCGTGCTGCCGCCTTCGGTGCTGGGATTTTACATGCTGGTTTTTCTCTCGCCATACAACTTTTTGGGCAAATTTTTTGAGGAAACCTTTGATATCCGCTTGGTTTTTAACTTCTCAGGCCTCATCATCGCTAGCTGCATCTATTCGCTGCCGTTTATGTTTCAGCCGCTTCAGGCGGGCTTTGCGAGCCTGCCAAAGAGCCTTTTTGAGGCGAGCTACTCGCTAGGCAAAGGTAAATGGGAGACGCTTTTTAGGGTCGCCTTGCCAAATATCAAACCCTCGCTTCTAACCGCTCTCATAGTAAGTTTCGCGCATACTTTGGGCGAATTTGGCGTCGTGCTGATGATAGGCGGTAGCGTCGGGGATAAGACTAAAGTCGCCAGCATCGCCATCTACGAGGCCGTCGAGCTCATGGACTACACCAAAGCGCACGTTTATTCGGCGATTATGCTGTTTATAAGCTTTGCGGTGCTATTTTTAGTCTATTTTTTCAACAATTCACACTCAAAGAGGACGCAATGAAAGATATAAACGGCAATTTAGTCAAATTTAACGAGCTAACAGGCGGCAAAAACTGCATAGTTTTTACCTATCCCAAAATGGGCGAGAGCGGGAAGTTTTTGCCTGAAAATTTAAAGGATTTAAAGGGGCTAACAGGCTGCACGCTTCAGTGCAAAGCCTATCAAGAAAACCTTGCAAAGCTAAAATCTGCGGGCTTTACGCTAATAGCCGTCGGCTCTCAAAGCGTAGAAAAGATGAACGAGTTTAAACAAAGCGTAGGCGCGAATTTTATATTTTTGAGCGATGAAAACTTCGAGCTAGAATCCCCGCTAAATTTACAAACTTTTACCACGAACGACGGCAAGAAATTTTACCGCCGCCAAACTCTGATCATAAAAAACGGCAAAGTCGTAAAAAGATTTAACGACGTAGCAGAGCCAGCAAATGACGCAGCAAACGTACTTGCGACCATAGAGCGACTTTAAATTTTGGCTAATTTTCGCAAGACGGCGAGCGGCTTTACGGCTCAAATTTAAAATGCACTCAAGCAAAACTCCAAGTCAAATTTTAAATTCCCGTCAAATGTAAATTTAACCTAACCCA
>CAURRL010000005.1:0-17843 GCA_963526895.1 uncultured Campylobacter sp.
CGCAACGCCTGAAGGCGCGAGAGACTATCTAGTGCCTAGCCGCGTATATCCGGGACAGTTTTATGCCCTGCCGCAAAGCCCGCAGCTTTTCAAACAGCTTTTGATGTGCTCAGGCTTTGATAAATATTTCCAGATCGCAAAATGCTTCCGCGACGAGGACTTGCGTGCGGACAGACAGCCTGAATTTACGCAGATAGATATCGAGATGAGCTTCATCGAGCAAGAAGATATCCTAAATATGGCTGAAAATATGCTAAAAGACGTATTTGCCGCCTGCGGATACGATATACAAATCCCTTTCCGCCGCATGAGCTACAAAGAGGCGACAGAAAGCTACGGCAGCGATAAGCCCGACTTGCGCTACGATCTAAAAATGATCGATGTTATCGACATTTTCGCGCGCTCTAGCAATGAAATCTTTAGCAAAATCGCAACCGAACCTAAGAAAAACCGCATCAAAGCGCTAAAAGTGCCAAACGGCGATAATATCTTTAGTAAGCGCGAGATGAACCGTTTTGAGGAATTTGTCCGCAAATTTGGCGCTCAAGGCCTTGGCTACTTCCAGATGAAAGAAGACGGGCTAAAAGGACCGCTTTGCAAATTTTTCGAGCAAAGCGACCTTGACGAGATCGTGGCTCGCTGCGAGCTAAAAGTCGGCGACGTCGTATTTTTCGGCGCCGGCAAGAAAAAAGTCGTACTTGACTACATGGGGCGATTTAGGATTTTCCTCGCCGAGCAAATGGGCATCATCGACCAAAACAAAATGGAGTTTTTATGGGTGCTTGACTTCCCGATGTTTGAGCAAAACGACGACGGCAGCTACTCTGCGATGCACCATCCATTTACCATGCCTAAAAACATCGACGAGCCCGATCTCGAGGACATCCTCTCGGTCGCTCACGACGTCGTGCTTAACGGCTATGAGCTTGGCGGCGGCAGCGTGAGAATCCACAAAAACGACGTTCAGCAAAAGGTATTTAAGTTGCTAGGTATCGACGAGGCCGAGCAACGCGAGAAATTTGGCTTCTTGCTTGATGCGTTAAGCTTTGGCGCGCCTCCGCACGGCGGTATCGCGATCGGCTTTGACAGGCTAAATATGCTAGTAAACAAAACCAGCTCGATCCGCGATGTTATCGCCTTCCCGAAAACTCAGCGCGCTCAGTGCCCGCTAACAAAAGCGCCGAGCGAAGCTAGTGCGGAGCAGTTAAGGGAGTTGGGGTTAAGGCTACGAGAAAAAGAAAAGTAAGTGTAGAAGCGTCGTCTCGTGAGCGTCTTTAAATGAGTTTGAAAATTTTGAGGCAGCGGCAGAATGCCTGTCTAGCCTTGCCCAAAATTTTCCGCACAACATTTAAATACGCCTCACGATACTTCGATTTCCGCATTGGTAAAATTTTATACAAAAAGAAGCCGAAGTATTTTGAGATGATTTTTGGGGTTGCGACGTAAAATTTTGGCGTAGATAGAACATATAGTTCATCGAGCCAAAATTTTACTAGCTCCGCAAAAAGCACTCAAAAGACAAGGCTGCAAAAGGAAAATTTATGAAAAAACTATTTTTAATCATCGGCGCACCAGGCTCCGGCAAAACCACCGACGCATCGCTAATCGCGCAAGAGAACTCCAAATTTGCGCACTTCTCAACGGGCGATCTGCTCCGTGCAGAGGTTGCTAGCGGCTCAGAGCTTGGCAAACTAATCGACGGCTTTATCTCAAAGGGCAACCTGGTCCCGCTTGACGTCGTCGTAAACGCGATAGTTTCGGCTATCAAAAGCTCGGAAAAATCAAACGTCATCATCGACGGCTACCCGCGTAGCGTCGAGCAGATGACCGAGCTAGACAAGGTGCTAGCCGCACAAAACGAGATCGCACTAAAAGGCGTGATCGAAGTGGACGTTAGCGAAGCCGTCGCACGCGAGAGAGTGCTCGGACGAGCGCGCGGAGCCGACGACAACAACGAGGTTTTCAACAACCGCATGAAGGTTTATCTAGAGCCGATCGAAGCGATACGTAAATTTTACAAAGAAAAAGGCCTACTTCACGTCGTAAACGGCGAGCGCGCGATCGAGCCTATCGTAGCCGACGTCAAAACTCTCGTAAATAGCCTATAAACATTAAATTTAGAGCCTCAAGCCAGGCTCTAAATTTAAGCTTTCCATAAATCCAAATTAACAAATAATTCACGAAATATCATTAAAATCCGCACTATATTTTCACGAAAAATCACATCAAATTTTAAAGGATACATAATGTTTAAAAAAATAGTTTTATCAGTGGCTCTTGCTAGCGCGATGTTTGCAGCAGGCGGATTCACTGGCTCAAGCGCACAAAACGCAGCAAATCAAGGCGGCTTCGTCGGCAAAGGCGCCTTGAGCGCAAGCACGGTAAAACAAGCCCTAGCGCTACCGGATGACGCTCGCGTCGTGCTTGAGGGCAAGATCGTCTCCGAGTTTCGCCCGGAGCACTATCAGTTCGTAGATAGAAACGGCGACACGATCGAAGTCGAGATTGACCACAAGGACTGGAGAGGCGTAACCGTCGATGAAAACACGCCCGTGCGCATCTACGGCGAGGTCGATAAGGACTTTATGAAAACCTCTATCGACGTAAAAAGCATCGAAATAATCAAATGATTTTAGGGCGGTTCGCCGCCTTAAATTTTCCCCAAAATTTTAGCCCCCCCCCAAAAAAAAATTTACAAATTTTACTTTTTAGCATCAAATTTACCGCCGTAATGCCAGCCAAATTTTGGCCTACTTCAACTCCGTTTTACTCCAAATTTAGCCGAGATTTTATATAATCTCCTACTCAAATTTCAAGGCAAGTATCTCAAAGCGTTTTGCTACAAAACGCCGCGAGATAGGAGCTTTACAAAGGATTAAAATGGACGTTTCAAAAATCAAAGCAGGCTCAAACCCGGACAAAATCAACGCCGTGATCGAGATCCCGTACGGCTCGAACATAAAATACGAAATCGACAAAGATAGCGGCGCGGTCGTGGTCGATCGCGTACTCTACTCGGCGATGTTCTACCCGGCAAACTACGGCTTCGTGCCAAACACTCTCGCAGCAGACGGCGATCCTGCCGATATCTTGGTGCTAAACGAATATCCGCTGCAAGCAGGCAGCGTGATCCCGTGCCGCCTCATCGGTGTGCTCGTGATGGAGGATGAAGCAGGTATGGACGAGAAGCTACTGGCCGTGCCGGTTACCAAGATCGATCCGCGATTTGACGCGATCAAAAGCTACAAAGACCTACCTGAGGCCACGCTAAATAAGATCAAAAATTTCTTTGAAACTTATAAAATTTTAGAGCCTAACAAATGGGTCAAGGTTAAAGAATTTAAAGACGCGAATGCCGCAAAAGAGATCCTAGACGCGGCAATCAAAAACTACAAATAAGCCCTCCTCGGCTTGCCGGCCGCCGCTTCTTTAAACACAAACAAGCGGCGGCCAAATTTAAACTCACGCAAAAATCAAAAGGATAAAAAATGGATATATTAAAGCTGCTTTTAGGCAATTCCGGCGGTATGATAGAGGCGATGTCGCAAAAAAGCGGACTAGCAGCAAACGACGTAGAGGCCGTGATTTCTAAGATCGCGCCGATTTTCATGCAAAGAGCCAACGAGAATTTTAAATCTGACGCTGATTCGTCAAATTTCCTCGAGATGATCCGCCGCTCAAACCTTGACGAGATGACTGGCACCCTGCAAAACATCAGCGTCGCCGAAGGCAACGAGCTACTAGGCGTACTAACGGGCTCGAAAGAAAACAGCAGGGCTCTAGCTAGCGACGTAAGCTCGCAGCTAGGCATCAGCGCAGACTCCATCAAGACTCTGCTACCGATGATCGCGCCGATGATCGCGGGTATGCTAAACAATCAGCTCAAAGCATCAAATTTGCAAGACTCTGCAGATAGCGGCTCCATGATGTCGATGCTTACGCAGTTTTTGGATCAGAACAAAGACGGCTCGATCGTAGATGATATCTTTAGGATCGCAGGCAACTTTTTCGGTAAAAAATAGGCGAATTTCGCCTATTTTAGCCGTTTTGGCTTTGACGCTCGTCTAAATTTGAGCTTTATCTATACTATGCTTTTGCACCGCAGTGCGCAAATTTATTCTGCTCTTAGCAATTTTTGATATACGCCTGCAAACGGCGCTAATGCTACTTTAACTAGAACGGCTAAATTTATATCAGTACCAGCCGCTGTCTCAAATTTATGCCGAATTTGAGGTAAAAACAAATAACGTAAAATCAGACTTTAAAATCCAATTTTTATGCCTACTTTAGTCCTTTTTTGAGTTTCCTAACGAGAAATCTCGCCAAATGAAGCTCGTCAAAAAGCGATTTTTCGATACAAAGCGGACGGTCAAAAACGAGATCGCAGATGAGCTCGGCGCCGAGCACCGCCGTACAAAGCCCGCGCGAGCCGTGAGCGGTGCTCACATATACGTTTGGTACGTATTTTGGATGCGGATTGGACTTGCCCTTCGTCCAAAGCAGCGACTTATAGGTATCTATATAAAAATCCTCGTCGTAAAGCCGCCCGATAAGCGGAAAACGGTCGCCGCTATAGCTGCGGTAGCCAACTTTTGAGCCGATTATTCGGACGTTTTGCGGAGTTTTTATCGTGTCGTTTGAGAGATTTTCGGATGCAGTCAAATTTGACGCACTATTGGTCTGTGCGGGGTCATCCGCGGTTTCAGCCGGTAAATCCACACTTTTGCCTAAATTTACGCTGCCCTTGTTTCCCTCCAAGCGATCCGCATTTTCAGCGTCGCCGTCTCGGCTGATAACAAAATTTAGATCATGCATGCCGCTTAAATTTAGCCGCTCGCTTTTTGCAAATTTGCCGTCCAAAAACTCGGCAACGTCGGCCAAATTTTTCTCATCGTCGCTAAAGCGCGGCTCGTCTAAAAAAAGATTTCTGTCGTAAGTCGCGCCGATCACCTGCACGTCCTCAGCAGGCGGGCAGACATAGCCTTTGGCGCTAAAAGGCGCAGGAGTCCGGACGGCAGGCGCGATATGCGTGACTTGGCCGCGCACGGAGCTAAGCCTGATGTCGTAGTCCGCAAAAAGCTCCATACTCTCGCTGCCGATGGCAAGCACGAGCACGTCGGCGTCAATACTTTGCCCGTCTTTAAAGTGCGCCCTAACCGCGCCGCCCTCAAGCCTCTCAAAGCCCGTAAATTCGCAGTTTAAAAGCGTTTTTATACCCATGCTTGCCGCTTTGCACATCTTTCTGGGGCGAGCTTTTGCGCCATGAAAAATAAACGCGCTAGCGTAAGGCTTGTCATCAAATTTTAGCTCAAAAACGCCGTTGTCCGCGTCAAATTCGTGCCACTCGTAAAAGCGCTCTAGCGTCTTTTGCTCGTACGCGTAGTCCATCGCGCCGCAAAACTCTATCTCCTCAGCACCCAAATTTCGCTCATAAAAGCGAGCCGCCTGCAAAAACGCATTCATGTGCATGCGGCCTAAATTTACAGAGGGTTTCGTGATAAGCGGCATCAAAATACCGCAGTGATTTCCAGAGCCGTTTAGCGCGATATCACCACGCTTTTCGGCGATCGTGACATCTAGGCCGCGCTCGCGCAACTTAAACGCGCAAACGCAGCCAGCCACTCCGCCGCCGATCACTAGCGCCGTCTTTGGAGCGATCATAGCGGCTGGATCAAATCTGCTAAACCAAATTTCATTCTCGGCTTGCTGCTCGCCCGCAAATTTAGCGCGCAACATCTCTCGCTTTTTGCCGTAACCTTTTAGCAAATTTACCTCAAAACCGCTATTTTGCAAGGCTCTTTTTAATGCTCCCGAAGCCGAATACGTGCAAACAGCAGCGCCCAATGCGCATAAATTTGCGATTTTAGCACAAACCAGCTCGCTCCACATCGCTTCGTTTTTAGCAGGTGCAAAACCATCCATAAAAACAGCATCCGCAATAAAACTAAGCTCGTCCAAAACCTCGGCCACGTCACCAAAACACAGCGTAAGCGTGACGTTTGGAGCTAAATTTAATCTATGAAATCCGCAAATAAGCGGAGAATAGGCCTCCAAAAGCTCGCCCGAAACGTTCGCTAGCTCGCTAAAATTCGCGTAAATTTTAGCCAGATCATTTTTGGAGATCGGCGTTTTTTCGATACTGACGAAATTTAAAAATTTATCCGTATTTTTAAATCTTTTAAAAGCGCAGAGGAAATTTAACCCTGCGCCAAATCCAGCCTCAAGCACGTTAAATTCGCTCTTTTTGTTCCAAATTTCGTCAAAAACGGAGTTAAAAACATACTCGCTCTGGCCGATAGGGTCGTCTGCGTTAAAGTAAATGTCGTCAAATTCGGGGCTAAAAGGGATGCCGCCCTTTAAAACGACTTGCGCGCTTTTCATTGCTGGTTTGAAAAATAGACGTCTACGCCGTCCGCGAGCCCCTTAGCTAGGGCATCTTGGTATTTTGAGTTATTTATGAGCTCGCCCTCGTCTGGGTGAGTGATGTAGCCGACCTCAAGCAGCACCGCAGGCATCAGCGCGCCCACTAGCACCCAAAAAGGCGCCTCGCGAACGCCGCCGTCGGAGGCCTTTGAGCTTACCGACTTGGCTCGCGCTAAAACTTCGCGCTGAACGTCGATGGCAAGCTTATTTGAGGCGATGATTTTCTCGCGATTAAGGAAATTTAAAAAAGTCTGCTTAGAAAAATAGTTCATCTCTTCGATGTCTGATTTATTTTCCAGCGCGGCGGCGTTTTTGCTGCGCTCAGAGCGAGCCGGCGAGAGGAAAAACGTCTCTATGCCGTGCATGGTTGCCGCTTTTGTCTTGTTTGGCGCGGCATTTGCGTGGATGGAGATAAATAGGTCTGCGGCCTTGTCGTTGGCGTATTTCGTGCGGTCGCGAAGGTTGATAAATTTATCCTTGCTACGAGTGTAATAAACCTTGTAGCCGCGCCCTTGCAGCTCTTTGCCCGCCTTTTGGGCGATACTTAGCACGACGTTTTTTTCTTTTAGAGAGCCGTTTATAGCGCCAGGATCGTCGCCGCCATGTCCTGCGTCAAGGACGATAACCTTGCCTTTAGCGCTTGTGATTTTTTTAGTGCTCGCCGTTTTTACGGGTGCCAGCACAATTTCTTGCTCGTCTTTTTCGGTGGTGCTTTGGGTACTTTTAGCATCCATCTTGGTCTGTGCGGTAACTTTTTCCTGCCTTTGCTGTGTAGGTTTTTGATTTTGAGATTGCGATTGAGCGGTTTTTTGTTGTTGCGGCGCTTGCGCTATTTCAGGCTTTGTCTTGGCCGCGTTTTTTTGGGCTTCTTGCTTTTGCTCTAGCTTAGCTTGTTCGATCTTTTTCTTTTCGGCCATCTGCCTAGCTTGTATCTGAGCCTGCTTCAGGTCGATCGTTTTTTCTACGTTTTGTTTTTGCGCTACTTGCGCCTTTTGATGATTGTCTTTTGCAGCTGCTTGTTTGGAGTTTAAATTTTCATTTTTTACTGATTTTTGCTCCTGCGTGGGCGAGGCCTTTTTAAAAACTAGCGACCGATCCTCGGCTCTTAGCTTTAAATTTATCTCAAATTTGTTCACAAAAACCACCCTCACGGTGTTTGCGTCAAACTGGCTTATGCGAACCTCATCGACCAAAAATCCCTTTATACTCTCTACCGTCCCAGCACTCCAAACGCCCTTAAACTGGTATATATCTCTATATAACCCTTTTTGATTTAGGGTAAATTTGTTTATATCGTTGCCGTTTAGCTGCCTGTTAAATTTTAACTCCAAGCTATCGCTGCCTCTGATCACGGAAACTAGCGTAAGCTTATCCTGATCGGCTGAACTTTTCTTGTTTACGGGCGCGGAGAGCTGCTTTAGCTCGGCTGGTTTTTGCTTAACCTCTTTTTGATCTTTTGCTTCTGGTTGCTTAGGCTTTGGCGCCTCTTTTTCTTTTTTAGGCGCAGGCGCGGCTTTTGGCTGCGGCAGGCCTTTTAGCTCTTTTTCATACGATTTCGTATCAAGCCCCAGAGCTTTTGCACTTTTTATCAGACGCTGCAGCGACTTTGCGGTTAGTTCCTTGTCGTTATGCATGATGGATCTAACGTACAGCACGCGCAGTTCTTGGTGAAATTCCGTCTTTTTTTTACTATTTGCGCCGTCAAATTCGCGGTCGAATTTATCAAAAAAGGTGTCATTCGCAAACGCCGCCGCCAATAAAAATAAAATTACAAAAATTTTTCTAACTATCTTCGCCATTTATCAGTTTTTCAAATAGTTCTTTCACGCTTATTATCTCGTTTAGCTTGTAACCGTTTGCGCCCGTGAAAAACAGCCCCGTCTCCTTGCGCCCCTCAAAGGCGTCGTAGAGGCGGTCTGCGATACAGTATCCTACCTCTTTAGCCTCTTTACCGCGCTGGCACGGACTTACGCAGTTGCTTACGCAGCTGATTTTTGGACCCTGGCGCTTATCGACTAGGTTTATTAAATTCGTCCTAACGCCGCGTGCAGGGTAGCCTACCGGGCTTTTGATCAGCTCGATGTCCTCTTTTTTGGCCGCTAGCAATACTTGCTTAAACTCCTCGCTAGCGTCGCACTCGTGCGTACCGATAAAGCGAGTGCCCATCTGTACGCCGTTTGCCCCTAGCGAAATCGCTTTTTCGATATCGTTTTTATCCCAGATGCCGCCCGCGGCAAATAGCGGAAAATCGCCCCACTGCTTTATCTCTTCGCTAACTGGAGTTATCAAATTTTCCAGGCTGTACGCGGGATCGATGCACTGCTCGTAGGTAAACCCCTGGTGCCCGCCGCTAAGAGGCCCCTCGAGCACCACTGCGTCTGGAAGCCTACCGTAGCGCCCCTGCCAGCGTTTGCAGATGATTTTTAGCGCCTTTGCCGAGGATACGATAGGCACCAAAGCCACGTCCGGGTAGTCTACTGTAAATTCGGGCAAATTTGTCGGCAGTCCCGCGCCCGTGATGATCACGTTTATGCCGTGGTCGCAGGCGTCTTTTACGATGCGCTCGTAGTCGTTGCTGGCGTATAAAATATTGACACCAAGAGGCCTGTCGCCGCAAATTTTACGCGCATTGTCGATGACGGCTTTTAGCCCCTCACGCGAGTAGAAATTTCCGCTACCGTAGGGCTTGGCGTTTAGCTCTTTGGTGATGTATTTTCGCCCTTCGTAGTAGCCCGTTCCCACAGAGCTTATGACGCCCAGGCCACCTTCTAGGCTAACGTTTCCGGCGAGTCTATCCCAACTGATACCAAGTCCCATTCCGCCTTGGATTATCGGATATTTTATATCGTATTTTCCGATTTTTACGGGTTGCATCAGGTTACCTTTAGTTTTGCAAATTTACGCTTGCCGACCTGCAAGACGTATTCGCCAGCGTCCAGCTTTAGCTGCTCGTCGGTGATCTTTTCTTGATTTAGGCTAACAGCGTTTGCCGCGATGTCTCGGCGCGCCTGAGAGCTACTGGCGCATAGTCCGCAGTGAGTGAGCGCCTGCACGATCCAAGCGGGAGCTGAGAGCTCAAACTCGTCCATCTCGGTCGGAATCAAATTTTGCGAATGCACGCGGTCAAATTCAGCCTTTGCCTCTTTCGCCGCCGCTTCGCCGTTATATCTAGCCGTAATTTCTAGCGCGAGAGCCTCTTTTACGGCTTTTGGGTGAGCTTTGCCGCTAGCTACGTCCGCTTTTAAATTTGCGATTTCCTCTGTACTTTTTTCGCTAAGAAGCTCGTACCAGCGCCACATCAGCTCGTCGCTTACGCTTAAAACTTTAGCAAACATATCGTTTGGCTCGTCGGTCACGCCGATGTAGTTTCCTAGGCTCTTACTCATTTTATTTACGCCATCAAGCCCCTCCAAAAGCGGCATCATTATGACGGCTTGCTCCTTGCCGACGTTGTAAACTCGCTGCAAAGTTCGCCCCATCAAAAGGTTAAATTTCTGATCGGTGCCGCCCATCTCGATATCGCACTTCATAGCGACGCTGTCGTAGCCCTGAAGGAGCGGATATAAAAATTCGCTAATCGAAATCGAGGCGCCGCTTTTATATCTTTTTTCAAAATCATCGCGCTCAAGCATCCTAGCCACCGCAAAGGTGCTAGTTAGCTCCACGATGCCCGCGGCTCCCAGCTCGTTTAGCCACTTGGAGTTAAACATGAGCTTGGTTTTTTGCGGGTCTAGGATTTTAAAAACCTGCTCCTCGTATGTTTTAGCGTTTGCCACCACGGTCTCGCGGTCTAGCTTTTTTCGCGTCTGGCTTTTGCCGCTAGGATCGCCGATTTGTCCCGTGAAATCGCCTATCAAAAACTGCACTATCGCTCCGTGCTTTTGTAAAAGAGCCATCTTTTGAAGCACTACGGTATGGCCCAGGTGTAGATCTGGAGCCGTCGGGTCAAAACCTGCTTTAACGTAGAAATTTTCGCCCTTTTCGTAGTAGTTTTTTACTAAATTTTCGACGCGCTCCTCGTCTATCATCTCGGCGACGCCTTTTTTTATATCGCTCATTATTTTGCTAAAATTTTCGCCCATTTTCTCTCCTAAATTTATTAATGTCCGTATGCGTCGTCAAGCGACACGAAGTCTATGATCTTGTAGCGATCTCTTAGTCGCTCTTTTATCTCGTTTACGTTCAAATTTTCGCCAAGCTCGATCGTCAGCTCAAAAAAGTCCGCCGTCGCCTCTCTAGTTTCGGTGAGACTGATAGTTACGAGATCGACTTGCATTTTCGCCATATACGTCAAAAACTCAGCTAACGACCCGCGTCTGTTTTCGAGGCTTAAGATGATCTTAAATCTATGAGGAGCGACTCGCGTCCATTTGACGAAAATCATCTCGTTTTTTTCTTCGGCTAGCTTCATAAACCGCTCGCAAAGCTTGTGGTGGACTGTGACGTGGTGATAGTTTCTAAATCCCACGATATCGTCGCCGCGCTTTGGATTACAGCAGTAATCAAACTCGATGCTGTTTATCTTGTGGTTTGAGTAGATCACGATGTTTTCAAATTTTTGCTTTTTGACGTTGTATTTGTCCGTCATCGCGATAGCAAACGGACGGTCTCTTTTTACGTATTTTTTTAGCGCGTTTACCACATCTTGCAGATACACCGAGTCAAACGCGGCTCTAAAAATTTTCTTGGTCAAATTTTCAGTCTCTAGCCACTGCTCGATGGTTGTTGAAGGTACTGCAAAGATTCCGCTTAAAATTTCGATCGCGACCATGTTGTTTATATCTCTTATTTTTTGCTTGCAGTACGAGCGGATCGTGGCTCTAGCCTTGCCCGTTTTTACGCTGCCCAGCCACGAACAGCGGTATTTTGGCTCATCTCCGGTCACGATACTAACGATATCGCCGTTTTTTAGCTCCGTTAGCAGCGGCACGCGCACGCGGTTTACATAGGCTTCTTTAGCGTGCAAGCCTACGTGCGTGTGTATCTCGTAAGCGTAGTCAAGCGCCGTAGCGCCGCGCGGAAGCGTGAATATGTCGCCCTTTGGCGAATAAACCGCGACGTCTTCGACGTAGAGGCTGTCTTTTGCGTATTCGTAGAGCTCCTCGGGGTTTTCGCTCGCTTCCTCCATGCCGTTTTCTATACCACTGATGTCGCTTAGCCAGTCAAGTTTTGGGTTTAAAAAGCCGCCGCTTTTATATTTCCAGTGCGCTGCGACGCCGTACTCTGCGGTTTTATGCATATCAAAGGTGCGAATTTGAACCTCAAAGATGCTTTTGTTATCAAATATCGTAGTATGTATCGTCTGATAGCCGTTTTGCTTCGGAAGCGCGACGTAGTCTTTAAAACGCGAGATTAGAGGGTTAAAATTTATATGTAAATTTCCAAGCACCAAGTAGCAATCCTGCGGCTCTTTAACCAGCACGCGCGCAGCTAGCAGGTCTAGCACCTCCTCGATCGAGATGCCTTTTCGCTGCATTTTTAAGTAAATCGAGTAGTGATGTTTGATACGTTTTTGTATCTCAAAGTCGTTTTCGCTAAAACCGTTTTTGAGTAAAATTTGAAAAATTTTATCGGTAAACGCGTTTAGCTTTAGCACAAGCTGCTGTTTGTGCTCGGTTAAGTAGTCGTCGATTTTTTTGTACTCTTCTGGCAAAGCATACTTAAAGCTAAGATCCTCAAGTACGTTTTTGATCGACGAAATGCCTAGCCTATGCGCAATCGGAGCATAAACCATCAGCGTCTCTTCAGCTATTCGTTTTTGCTTTTCAGGACGCAAAGCTTGCAGAGTGAGCATGTTGTGCAACCTATCGCAAAGCTTTACCACGAGCACTCTCACGTCCTCGATGGAGATTAGTAGCATCTTGCGAAACGTCATCGCAGACGCTGCCAAACGCTCGTTTGACTCCGAACTTGCGAGCTTGTCCTCTCTGATGGCTACGATTTTAGTTAGCCCCTCGACTAGCTTTGCGACCTCTTCGCCAAAGTCCTCTCGCACGCTCTCTATCGACCTATCCGTATCCTCAACCACGTCATGAAGCAAGGCGGCGATAATCATATCCTCGTCCCCGCCCATATGCGCCACGATGCAGGACACTAGGATGGGGTGTATAGCATATGGTTCGCCGCTTTTTCTAAACTGCCCTGCATGCGAGATGACGCAGCACTCGATCGCGCGCTCTAAATTCGGCGTAAAATTTATCAGCTCGCTAAGTAACCGCCTCGCCTGAGCGACATCCTTGCAAGCGGTTATATCGTCGATTAATTGTTCTAGTAAAAATCCGCTATTTAGCTGCTTCAACTATGCCCTCTAAAGCTATCTTGCCCTCAGCTATCTCGCGCAGGGCGATATCGGCAAATTTCATCTTACTAACGTCGATATCAAGCAAGCTTTTTGCGCCGCCGGCTAGGGCCTCGGCTCTTTTTGCTACCGTTAGAGCGAGCATGTATCTGTCGTCTCCGACTAGTTTTAGTGCCTTTGCCGCTACTTCTTCAGATCTCATTTATTCTCCTTAAATTTAATTTCTCACGATAGAGCAAAACGCGCTCTCGTCGCCTTGTATGATTTTGAGCAAATTTCCGTCTTTAAACATATTGCACACCAAAATCGGTAGCGAATTATCTTTAGCTAGCGCGATAGCAGTATCGTCCATCACTTTTATATTATCACTCATCGCAAGCTCGTAGTTTAGCTCTTTTAGGAGCTTCGCGTTTTCAAATTTATGCGGGTCTTTGTCATAAACGCCGTCTACTTTCGTAGCTTTGATTATCATATCCGAACCGATCTCGATAGCGCGCAAAGTCGCCGCCGTATCAGTGGTGAAAAACGGATTTCCAGTTCCTGCAGCAAAGATCACGACGCGACCTTTTTCAAGGTGTCTGTTCGCGCGTCCGACGATGAAGGTTTCACAGACAGCCTCCATCTTTATCGCGCTTTGTACGCGCACGTCCAGACCCACACTCTCTAGCGCCTCTCTCATCGCGATAGAGTTTATCACGGTAGCTAGCATACCCATGTGATCGCCGCTGGTGCGCTTTATGATGCCGTCTCTAGCCGCGCTAACGCCGCGTATGATGTTGCCTCCGCCGATAACGATGCCCACATGAATGCCGTTTTCGACTAGTTCTTTGATCTGCTTTGCGATAAATTTAAGTACAGCGTTATCTATACCAAAGCCGCTGTCGCCAGCTAGCGCCTCGCCTGAAAATTTAACTAAAATTCGCTTCTTTTTCTCCATTTTTCATCTCCTTAAAATTTTGCGATTTTAACTAAATTTGCTTTAAATTTTGCTAATCCGCCCGAAAAACAGCTATTTTAAGCCGATTATCTCAAGCGGATCTATATGATAGTTTTTTTGCGTAACTTCAAAGGTCAGATCACGCTGCACACGCCCGATGACGTAGCCTTTTTGCACTTTTGCGCCCACTTTTACGGTAGGGGCGATCTGGCTAAGGTGCGCGTAGATCGTGTGGATGCCGTTTGGATTTTCGATGATGACGACCTTATCTAGCATCGCCGTTTCTTTAGCAAAGACCACTTTGCCATTAAAGACGCTTTTTACCTTTGCGTCCGCCGAATTTGCGCTAAGCATGACAGATTCGTTAAAAATTTTAATGTTATAGATGGGATCTACATAGTTGCCAAATTTTTGTTTAACCGTAAAGCCGTCAAGCGGCGCGATCGTCTTTTCGCCGCTGTATTTTTTAACGAGGCTAGTTTGATAGCTCGAGCCAAACTGCTTTACATCGCCTTCAGATGCGCTTGCAGTAGCCTCGCCTTTTTTATCTTTCTTATTTTTTTGAGCTTTAGCCTCGGCTGCTTTTTGTGCAGCCAGAGCTTTTTTGGCCTCCTCGCTCTCTCTTTTTGCGACGATTTTTAGCTCTTCTAGAGTCTTTCTGATTTCGTCCTGTTGAGCTTGTAGGCGTGAGAGTTGCTTTTGATAAATTTCCTTATCCCGCTTTAAATTTGCCAGCGTTTTCATCTGCTTATCCTGCAGGGAAACGAGCTCAGCTTGCTTAAATTTAAAGGTTTTTAAATTTGACTTTATCCCGTCTATCTTGTCGTTTTGGGTTTTTATCAAATTTTGCGTGCTTTCGTACTGCTTGGCTAGCTCGTTAAAATCATCCTTTAGTACCAAGTTTAGCTTGCTTAAGATTTCAGTCGCGATGATGCTATCCACGCCCTCCTCGTACTCTTTTGGCATTATGAGATCGAAAGAAAACTCGTCAGAGATGATGCGCACGATACTTTTTTGGATATTTTTTTGACTTTGCGTTAGGTCTTTGTTTTGTTTTACTAGCTCGTCAAGCTCGCCGCTAGCGCTTTTTGCGCTATTTTCCAGCTGCGCTATTTGGACGATGAGCTCTTTCATCTTATCGTCGGTTTGCTTGACGCTTTTTTCGCCGCCGAGTATGTCACCAGCCAGGTCGTCGAGCTTTTTATTTAGCTGCTTTTCAAGCTCTTTTGAGGACTCGAGATAGGTCGTTTGATTTTTTATCTTTTCGCCCGTGCTTGCGTTTAAGCAAATCATGGCAGCCAGCAAAACGTAAATTTTTCTCATATCGCCGTTGCTTTTCTGGTTACGAGATAAACGGCTAAAAAACTAATCACAAGCGAAACGCCTAGCAGCACTCCGCCCTCAAAAAACAGATCAATCGCTGGCAAATTTATATTTAGAGCCGCAGCGACCTCTTTAACGGGCTGCAAATCCGCCAAAATAATATAAAAAACCGCCACCAAAACGGTCGCTATAAACGAATCAAACAGCGCGTTTTTGTATAACGCGCCCGATTTTAGCCACGACGGAGCTCCCAGCAACGTCATTATCTCGATGCGCTCCTTGTGCTCGTATAGCCAAATTCGCATCTGTTTTGCGATGAGCATAAGCCCGATTAACCCGATTAGCCCCGAAAATATCGCCGAAATATTTTTAATCAGCTGCATGATTTTATAAATTTTATCATGCGTTTTTGAAAAGGTCTCAACCCTGCTCACGCCGTTAATATTTGAAATTTTATCCTTTATCTCTTGCATATATTGGGTGCTTGGAAAGGCATTTAGCTTTAGCGAGTAAAATTTAGGCAACGCATTTTGCAAAACGGCGATATTTTTAGACGATATGTCCTTAGCAAGCCTTTCTAGCACGGGCTTTGAGCTAAGCGGTTCAAGCGACTCGAAGGTATAAATGAGCGGCTTTACGTCGGTAGCGTTTAGCTCGTTTTGACTTACGATGATGATACTGTAGTCTTTGTTCATCACGGATTCATACTCGTCCACCACTCGCCCGACTAGCAATATAAACTGAATGCCCACGAGTAGCGCCACGAGCGGGATTATCACGCTTAGATGAGTTTTAAAGGATTTCATGTAAATGTCCGTCTTCTATAACAAAATGTCTGTAAGGTACCCTTAGCGAGCTTGGTACTTTGTGTGTGACGACCACGATGCAGGTACCCAAAAACTCCTTCGCCGAGCGCAAAAGCCCCCAGATGACGTCGCTTGAATACTCATCAAGACTACCCGTCGGCTCGTCGCAAAGCAGCAAATTAGGATTATGCGCGAGCGCCCTAGCCATCGCCGCTCGCTGCTGTTCGCCGCCGCTAAGCTCATTTGGATACTTGTGCGCTCTGTGGAGCAAATTTACGTGCTTTAACAGCTTGGTAGCCTGATTTTTACAAACGTTAGCGCTAAGGCCTTTTATCATCAGCGGCAGCATCACGTTTTTTTCGATATTCCACTCGCTTATCAAGCGGTAGTTTTGAAAAACCACGCCGATGCGCTGTCTTAGTTTATCCAGATTTTGCCCGCCTAGATTCATCATATCGGTTAGGCAGACGTTTAGCGAGCCAGCACTTGGCTTTATCTCGCCGTAAAAAGATTTTAAAAGCGTTGATTTACCGCTACCGCTTTGCCCGGTGATAAAAACGAAATCATTGGCGTAAATGTCAAATTTCGCGTCCGTTATGAGCTTTTCGCAGCCCTCGTATCCTAGGCAAAGCCCGCTTGCGCTAATTATTTTCTGCATCCGCCAAATACTCCTTCAACGCAAGATGCGCCTTTAAATTTTCAGCCGTAACAAGCGGCTTTTTTATAAAATATTCCGCGCCTTTTTCGCCGAGCAAAACATAGCAGTGCTCGGGCGCGTTAAATGCGCCAAACGCCGCGCGAATCAAAATTTCGCCGCCTTTTTCGTACTTTTCCTCTAAATGCAAGAAAAAATCATCCTCTTTTATCGTTTGGTTCTTAAATTTAGCCGCGACCTTGCTCGTGTCGTAGCCTTTTTCAAATTTTAGCTCGCCTTGACCCACTCTTGGTTCGCTTTGCTTTTCGCAGGTAAAGATAACGTCGTAAATATCTTTTTGGCGCCTTTTCCAGCGGTCTTCATATTTGCTGCTTATTTTTAGATCGCGGTTTTTATAAATTTGCACGTCGGCGTCGCTCAAATTTAAAATTTGAGCCAAAGTAAAGTCCGCATACTCGCGGCTATCGGTTCGCAGCTCAAATTTGCCGCCTACTTTTAGAGTTCGCTCGCACTCCAGGGCAAATTTAGCCGACGCCACGCGCCTATGAGGAGCGTCATCCCAAGGCACTGGAAAATGAAGGAAAATTTTATCGATAAAATTTGACTCCACAAGCGATAAAAGCAACCTCGCATCGCAGTTTACGAGCATGACGTTGTTTAGATTTCGAGCTTTTGCCAGCTTGGCTACCTGCTCGAGCGAGGGCTTATAGACCTCGATGCCGATAACTAGCGTGTTTGGGTTATTTTCCGCCTGAAATAACAAGTGTCTGCCTGAGCCAAATCCTATCTCGATAAATTTGCTATCAAATTCGCTCTGATTTAAATTCTCAAGCAGCTCGCTCACATCAAAGATCGCCGAGTCTTTTTGCGTTAGGCGCGTGTTTTTTACCGCGATGGCTTCGCTTAAAATTTGATCGCAATAAAGTTCTTTAAATTTAACCAAAGCATTTTGCAAAAGCCCTATTTTAGCGGGTTTTGTTAGCTTTTCACCTTTTACGACCCAGTCGTTTCCGCGCTTTTTTAGCGTGATAAAAAACTCCTCGCTAGAGCTTTTTGTATAAACGAGACTAACGCCTTGCCTGCCGCGAGCCTCCCACAAAAAGCTTATCTCACCGCACTCTTTTGGAGTAAAATTTACGTTTTTAGCTATAAAATTGGGCATTATTCGACGGCTATCTCTGCTTTTTGAGAAGCGTCGGAGCTAATGCCGTATTCATCTACGGCGATAACTTTGTAGCTATATTTTTGCCCGTAAGCAACGCTATTATCGACAAATTCATTGCCGCTTATATTTGTAAATTTCTGCTCGCTTCCGCCGCCGTCTCTTATAACGGTAAAGCTTCTAGCCTTATCAGAGGCGTTCCACGTGAGCTTAACCGCCGTGCTGTCGGCCACGATAGA
>CAURRL010000006.1:0-17743 GCA_963526895.1 uncultured Campylobacter sp.
CGCCCCGGCGCGCGTGGTTTTCAACCGCTGCATGGATAGGCACGACCGCTCGCTAAGAGAGATCGAAATCGGCCTTGAAAAGAGCAATAAATTTACGCGAAAAGACGGCTTCGTCATCACTGCCGCTAGCGAAATAATGGCGATCCTATGCCTCGCAACCGACCTAAAAAATCTAAAAGAGCGCGTCGAAAACATCGTCGTAGCCTACGATAAAGACGGCGGCCTCGTGCGCGCAAAATCCTTAAACTGCGCCGACGCCGTCTGCGTTCTGCTAAAAGAGGCGATAAAACCAAACCTCGTGCAAACGCTAGAAGGCACGCCGGTGCTCATCCATGGCGGACCGTTTGCAAACATCGCGCACGGCTGCAACAGCGTGATCGCGACCAAAACTGCGCTAAATTTAGCCGACTACGTCGTGACCGAGGCGGGATTTGGCGCTGAGCTAGGAGCGCAAAAATTCCTCGATATCAAGTGCAGCACCGCGGAACTTGCACCAAAATGCGTCGTGCTAGTAAGCACCATCCGCTCGCTAAAATATAACGGCGGATGCGATAAAGACGGTATCTCGCAGCCAAATTTGGACGCGCTAAAGCTAGGCGGCGAAAACCTAAAAGCCCACATAGAAAATCTAAAAAATTTCAACCAAAACGTCATCGTCGCGCTAAATAAATTCGCAACCGATACGGACGACGAGATCGCCCATGTGCGCGCTCTTTGCGAGGAGTCAGGGGCTGAGTTTAGCCTGTGCGAGGGCTTTTTAAAAGGAAGTGCTGGCACGGAGGATCTAGCCAAAAAAGTCGCGCAAATCTGCGAAAAACCGGCTCGCGAGATAAACTTCACCTACGATGCGAACGACCCCGTCAAAACCAAGATCGAAAAGATCGCGACTAAAATTTACGGCGCAAAAGAAGTAATCTTTAGCCCGCGCGCGCAAGAGGATCTGGCAGAGATTTCGCGTCTAGGCTTTGACGGTTTGCCAGTTTGCGTCGCAAAGACGCAGTATAGCTTTAGCTCGGACGCTAAGCTACTAGGACGACCGAAGGGCTTTAGCTTCGAGGTTAGCGCGCTTGAGATCCGCGGCGGAGCCGACTTTATCGTGGCGGTCAGCGGATCGACGATGCTGATGCCTGGACTGCCTAAAGCGCCTGCCGCCGAGCAGATGAGAGCGGAATAAAACGAGCTCCGATTCGTCAAATTTGATTGTAAATTTGGCCTGTCGGCGGAGTTTTATTTCTGAAAAAAGGCGAATTTGACGTGAATTTGATGTCAGGTTCGTCTTTTAAATTTGACTATTTCGTTCTTTTAAATTTGCCGTCAAATTTAAAAAAGCAAAATTTAACGGCCGACATCGTAATCCGTCACAAATTTAGCTTCACCGTTTTTTACGTCAAATTTACGGCGAAATCGACGTAATTTATTTTGGCGTTTTTAATTAAATTTGTTCAAGCAAGCCCAAAAATCCTGCACGAAGCAATGCTAAATTTTCACCTTTTCCCACGGCTCGATTCCGCCTGCAACCTCCTCAAAAACGCCTGCGATTTCTATATTTTTTACGCTTAAATTTTGCTCGTAAGCCTTGATGTCGCGTGATTTTAGCTTCTCTTGCAAAAATGCAAATTCATACTCTATCTGGCCGCGAGAGACGGGTATTTTGGCCAAATTTCGCTCGTCAAATTCGCCGACCTTCGCTGCGTCAAATTTATACCCGCGAGCGCAGGCCTGCGCATAAACCTCCGCTAGATACGCATTTATCGCCTCACGCGTGTTTTCGTGCGCGTAAAAGCGGTCAAGCTGCGGGTGATTTTTGTAGCCCTTGGTGAGTCCAGCCAGCACGTTTTTAGCTAGCAGCGCCTCGCGCCAAAGTGCGACTAACCCCTTTGCATCGAGATATTTAAAGCTTATCGTCCAAAGCCTCATTGTTGCCTTTCGTTAAATTTACCGCAGTTTTTGCTAGCCAAATTTTGCGCAGTTAAGCCCGCAAATCATCAAATTTATACCGCAAATTTGATCCGCTTCAAACTTTTTAAAGTTTTTATTTTTTCTTCGCCTTTTTTGCCGCATTTTTCATATTTTCCAGCTCCTCGGCTAAAAATTTACCCGTATAGCTGCCCGTTTTTGCGTGATTTTTAGCAACCTCTTTTACGCTGCCCTCGGCGATGATTTTACCGCCCTTTGCGCCGCCCTCGGGCCCCATATCGACGATGTAGTCGCAGTTTTTGATGACATCCATGTTGTGCTCGATGACAAAGACCGAGTTGCCAAGATCGACCAGGTGATGCAGCACGCGCACGAGCCTATCGACGTCGGCGAAATGCAGCCCCGTAGTCGGCTCGTCGAGGATATAGAGCGTATTTCCGGTGTCCGAGCGGCTAAGTTCCTTTGCTAGCTTCACGCGCTGCGCCTCGCCGCCGCTTAGCGTCACGGCGTTTTGCCCCAGCGTGATGTAGCCTAGGCCCACGTCTTGCAGCGTCGTTAGTTTGCTGGCGATTTTCGGTACGGATTTAAAAAACTCCACCGCCTCGTCGATGCTCATATTTAGCACGTCGGCGATACTTTTGCCTTTGTAGAGGATTTCTAGCGTCTGCGCGTTGTAGCGGGTGCCGCCGCACGAGTCGCAAACGACGTTTACGTCTGGCAAAAAGTGCATCTCGATCGTGATCTCGCCCTCGCCTTGGCACTTTTCGCAGCGTCCGCCTTTGACGTTAAAGCTAAACCTGCCAATCTTGTAACCGCGCAGTTTGGCCTCTTTAGTCTGCGCAAAAAGCCCTCTGATCTCGTCCATCACGCCCGTATAGGTGGCGGGATTACTGCGCGGAGTGCGTCCGATCGGGCTTTGATCGAGATAGATCACTTTGTCTAGATTTTCTAGTCCGCTCAAATTTACCCCCGCGACCTTTTTTACCTTTTTGGCGCGATTTAGCTGTTCCTGGGCTTCAGGCAGCAGGGTTTGCAGTACGAGCGAGCTTTTACCCGAGCCGGAAACTCCCGTGATACCGACTAAATTTCGCAGCGGAAAGCGCGCTCTTAAATTTGAGATGTTGTTGATATTTACGTTTGAGATCTCGAGCCAGGTGTCGCTTTTGCGGTTTTTTTGGTAGTCGATTTCCTTTTCGCCGTTTATGTAAAGCGCCGTTTGCGTGCTTGAGCCTAGCAGGCTTTTCACGTCGCCGGCAAAAACTATCTGCCCGCCAAATTTCCCGGCTCCAGGCCCGATATCTACGATATAGTCGGCCTCCTCGATCGTCTTTTTATCGTGCTCGACGACGATAACCGAGTTGCCTTTGGCTTGCAAATTTCGCAGCGTTTTGATGAGCTTTAGCGTATCGCGCTCGTGCAGACCGATACTAGGCTCATCTAGCACGTACATAACGCCGCTAAGGCCCGATCCGATCTGGCTTGCGATCCTGATACGCTGCGCTTCGCCGCCGCTGATCGTGCGCGCGTCACGTCCTAGCGATAGATAGCCAAGCCCCACGTCGTAGAGGAAAAACAGCCTCTCGTTTATCTCCTTAAATATCGGCTTTGCGATCGTTTTATCGTATTCGCTAAGGTAGCTGAAATTTGACTCGTCCGAGAAAAACGCGGTGCAGTTTTCGATACTCATATCTAAAATCTCGCCGATACCGCGCCCTGCGACCTTGACGGCTAGGCTTTGAGGCTTTAGCCTATGTCCGCCGCAGTCGTCGCAGACTTTTTCGCTCATGTATTCGTCGAAGTCCTTGTAGTCCTTTAGCAGACCGTGCGTGATTTTTAGCGCGCCTTCAAATTTGCGCAGCAGCTTGTTTCGCTTCCAGAAAAACTCGACCTCTTTTACGTTGCCGTAGAGTACGAGGCGCTTTTCATCCTCGCTAAGCTCGCAGTAGGGGCGCTTGACGTCGATACCGTTTTGCTCGCAAAAAGCTAGCAAAAATTTATAATAATAGCTCATATTATAGCCGTAAAGCAGCTTTATCGCGCCGCCTTCGATGCTTTTTTCCTCGTCGATCACTTTGGTGAGATCCAGGCTATATCTGATACCAAGGCCGTCGCACCTCTCGCACGCGCCTTTTGGGGAGTTAAAGCTAAAGCTAAGCGGCTCAAGCGGCGTAAATGAAATTTTACAATCAAAGCACGCCGAGTGCTCGCTGTAGTGGATGAAACTCTCTTTTAGCCCGAGTTCTTCGGCATTTGCGATCTCGATCTCGACCTCACCGTAGCTTTCACCCAGCGCTTTTTCCACGTCTTGGGCTAGGCGCTGCGCGTTATCGGCGTCTATCACGATGCGGTCTACGATGAGCTTTATCGTGTGTTTTTTGGTTTTAGCTAGCTCGATCTCCTCGTCTAAGCGCACCTGCACGCCGTCTATCTGAGCGCGCACGTAGCCTTTACCGCGTAAATTTTCGATCAAGTCCGCCCACGTACCCTTTTTCTCGCGCACGAGCGGAGCATAGATGACGACTTTAGCGCCCTGGGGCAGCTTTTGGATCTCGTTTATGATGTCGCTAGCCGACATTTTAGAGATCGGTTTGCCGCACTTGTGGCAGTGCTGTATGCCGATGCGAGCGTAAAGAAGGCGCAGGTAGTCGTAAATTTCCGTTATCGTGCCCACGGTCGAGCGCGGGTTTTTGGACGTGGTTTTTTGATCTATCGCGATAGCGGGCGTTAGACCCTCAATCTTATCGACGTCAGGCTTGCCTACGCGGTCTAAAAACTGCCTGGCGTAGCTGCTGAGGCTCTCCATATATCTGCGCTGCCCCTCGGCATAAAGCGTGTCAAACGCTAGCGTACTCTTGCCGCTACCGCTAAGTCCGGTGAAAACTACGAGCTTGTTTTTTGGGATTTCTAAATTTAAATTTTTCAGGTTGTGCTCGCGCGCGCCCGTGATTTTTATGGTGTCGTTTGCGTTCATTTTCGCTTCCGTGATTTTAAATTTTTAACCCGTAATTATACCCAAAATCTCTTTAACTAAAATCGCTGTTACTTTTATCAACACTTTAGTAAAAAATCAATTTTAAAGTAAAAGAATTTTTTAAGCTATAAGCTTTTTAGGTGTACTATAAATTATCCCAAGCATAGGAGTTATCATGGCAAATCCAAACATTCCTATAGACAGAAGAACAAACCGAGTCGAGCTCATCGGGCTGGTGCTAGGCGTTTTGCTAGCGATTTGGGTTTATAAAATCTTCCCCGCAAACGTAGGAGACATCGCTCTAGCTGCAGCAAAAGGTAAAAAGCTGCATGTAGAAGCTATGCCCGTCGTCGCCGCAGTAGCCACACTGATGGCGGCGTGGTGGATGACTGAGGCCATCGCCCTGCCCGCAACCGCTCTAGTGCCGATGGTGGCTTTTCCGGTGCTAGGCGTCGATGCGTTTAAGGTTGTCGCGGCGCCGTATGCTTCGGACACGATCTATCTTTTTATGGGCGGCTTTGTGCTAGCCCTTGCTATGCAAAGGTGGAATCTACACACCAGAATCGCCCTTGGTATCGTGCTTTTAGTTGGCACGAGCCCGAGACGGCTAGTGGCTGGATTTATGGTGGCGACGGGATTTTTATCCATGTGGGTGAGCAACACCGCAACCGCCATAATGATGCTACCCGTGGGCCTTAGCGTACTGCATTTGGTCGGACGCCTAACGACACAGAAATGGACGTTTACGGCGATCGAGGACGTGGCAAATTTGGACGAAATTTCACGAAAAGGCGTGCAAGGCGGCTTTATGAATACGGTATTTCACAAAGGCCGCGACATCGCAAAGGAGATAAAAGAAAAAACGAGCACCTTTAGCTCAAATTTCGGCATCTCGCTGATGCTAGGCATCGCCTACGCCGCCTCGATCGGCTCGGTTGGCACCATCATCGGCACTCCGCCAAACGCCCTTCTGGTCGCATACATGAAAAACGAATTTGGCATCGAGATTGGCTTTTTTGAATGGATGTTAGTCGGCGTGCCGCTTAGCGTCGTTATGCTCGCAGCGTGCTGGTTTTTGCTCACTTACGTACTCTTTAGGCCAGAAATCGGCGAGATACCAAACGGCAAAAAAGTGATCCAAGACGAGCTAGATAAACTAGGCCCCATAACTACGCCCGAAAAGCTTGTCGGAGTCATATTTATAGCGGCGGCCGCATGCTGGATATCGCTAGGTTTTATCCTAAAGTCCTTTGACGTAAAAATCGCCAGCCTAGATGCGATAATCGCGATGAGTACGGCGATTTTGCTATTTATCGTGCCAGCAAACAAAAGCGGCGAGCGTCTCATCGACTGGGATAGCGCCAAAAAGCTGCCGTGGGATATCCTCATACTCTTTGGCGGCGGACTGTCGCTATCGGCGCAGTTTAGCAGCAGCGGACTGTCGCTTTGGATCGGTCATCAGGTCTCGGCACTCGGCGCGCTGCCTATCGCGGCGATCATCATGGCCGTCGTAACGCTCGTCATTTTCCTAACCGAGATCACGTCAAATACCGCCACCGCAGCGGCCTTTTTGCCCGTCATCGCAGGTGTTAGCGCAGGTCTTGGATACTCCGGCGCAAACGTTATGCTATTTACGATCCCAGTCGCTATGGCAGCTACATTTGCCTTTATGCTACCCGTCGCCACGCCGCCAAACGCCATCGCATACGGCTCTGGCTACGTAAAAATCAGCTCGATGATAAAGGCCGGAATCTGGCTAAATATCATCGGCATTTTTCTTATCACGGCAACTGTCGTCTTTATCGCTTCGGCTGTTTTCGGGCTTAAATTTTAAGTAAATTTGAGCGGCTTTGACCGCTTAAATTTACCCTTATTTAATAGGCGTTGCTGTATCATCGTAAAAATATTTTAACTTAAGGCTACAAAATGAACGACATCCAAAAATCCTACGATGAGCTTCCATATATCTCGGCTGCCTTTGCGGAGACTTCGCCTGCGCGACTTGAGGCTTTGGCTTCGTTTTTATCGCTAACGCCGCCGCCGTCCAAAACAGCCAAAGTGCTGGAAATCGGCTGCAGCTACGGCGGAAATTTGTTTCCTTTTGCCATCGCAAACCCACAGGCAAAGGTGCTAGGCATAGATCTAAGCGAAGTACAGATAAATAAAGCCAAAGAGTTAGCCGAGCAAATGCGCGTGGATAATATCGAATTTAGGGCAAAAGATATCTGCGATTTTACGGATGCGGACGTGAGAGATTACGGCAAATTTGACTACATCATCTGCCATGGCGTTTATAGCTGGGTGCCGGACGTCGTAAAGGACGCGATCCTAAAAACGATCAAGCGATTTTTGAGTCCTAACGGCGTCGCTTACGTGAGCTATAACGTCTATCCGGGCTGGAAGATCAAGGATACGATCAGAGATTTTTTAATGTTTGGCACGCGCGGTATAGAGGGCGAAGCGGCAAGAGTAGCAAAAGCAAGAGAGCTTTTAAAAGTGCTTGGAGAATACGCCAAATTTTGCCAAAAAGACGGCAATGTAAGCCAAATTTTCGTAAATTACGATAGTCTAAAATTCCACATCGATCATATACTCTCAACAAACGATTCTTATATCGCTCACGAATATTTAGAAGTTTTTAACTATCCGATTTATTTTAAGGATTTTGCGCAGAGTTTAGAAAAAAACGATCTCACATACCTCGCCGAAGTCGGGCTCGAGGACGTTTTTCAGTCAAATTTGGGAATAGAAGAATTTGACTCGTATATAGACGCAAATTTTAGCTCGCGCATAGAAAAAGAACAGACGCTCGACTTTTTAACAAACAAAGTTTTTAGACGCAGTATGATAGTACACAAAGAGCTTATTCCAAATGACCTTAACGTAAATATCGGCGCCGACGAACTTTGCAAGCTACATATCTCGGCAGGCTTTAACAAAGAAAAAGACCGTTACAAAAATATTAGTAACGTCTTAATGAAGCCTGAATACGACTGGCTTTATCAAGTCTTTACCGACGTATATCCGGCAAGCGTAAATTTTGCCGACGTCGCAGCGCTTTTAAAAGACGACGAAAACGCCGTAAAATCAGCATACTTCGGTTTTATGGAAATTTTAGCCGCAGACTGCGCAAAGCTAACGACTTACGAACGTCCGAAAATTACTTATGAAGTTGGTAAGAGTCGCCTAAAAGAGCGAATACGCGGATATTTTGAGTATTTTAGTGCCGCAGATGAACCTGTCATAAAATTTGCCGACGAGTTAAACGTACCCGCGAATTTTTCGCCGTTTGATGCCTTTATCGCACTTAAATTTAACGGCGAAAACTCGTTTGAAAATATCGTAAAACAGACGGCAAATTTTGCAAGAGAGAGAAACCTTGAGTTTACCAGCAAAAACGGCGCAATAAAAACCGCCAGCAAAAACGAATACCAAAAAGCGGCCGAAGACTACATAAAGGATCTCGAGCTAAAACTAAGCGACGGCGGATTTTTAGAAAATTTCTGATTTTTCTTGAAGATGGGTGGGGTAAATTTACCCCACTCCCTTATTTATCGCAAATTTAATCGTATTGTTTTAAATTTATAAGCTCAAATTTAAGCAAAAAGCTTATTTATCATTATGATTAACGTCGTACAAATAAGCGCAAGCAAGCATCTTTTTTGTATGGTGCGGTCGATCTTTTGCGCCAAAGCTACGCCAAATCTCACGCTTATAAGCGAGCCGATACCGACCAAAACGCCCACTTCGTATTGTACGAGTCCTTGCGAAGCGAGGCTAATAAAACCCGAAATCGACGAAAAAATCACGAAAAATAGCCCCGTGCTGACGGCCTTTTTTATATCATAGTTGAGAAAATTTATCAAGACAGGCATTATGATAACCGAGCCGCCGATACCCACGCTGATAGCCACCGCACCGACGAAAAGCCCGACGAAAAATAGCGGAACGAGAGATGGATTTTGCGCGCCTTTTGGCTCAGGATTTTTAAAAAATAGCTTAATAACGTTAAAAATTTGAATACAGATAAGCGTAAGCAGCAAAAATTTAGACGGTACGCTCGCCACGATAAAACCGCTCGCGCTCGCCCCGCAAAAGCCGCCGATGCCTAGCACCAAAGCAGGCTTTAGATCGACGTTTTTGTTTTTTATATTTAAAAGCGAGCCGTAAACCGAGCTAAACACCATCTGTAGGACGCTCACGCCGATTGCGTATTTGACGTCAAACCCCAAAAATACGAGTATCGGCACAGCCGCCGCACCGCCTCCTATGCCCAAAAACCCGGACAAAAAGCCGACAAATAGTCCCAAACACACGTATCCGACCGACGCAACCGATAAAATTTCCATAATCTCGCCTTAAAGTAAAATCCGATTTTAGCCGTTTTTGGGTAAAATTAATTTTAAAATTTAAAAAAGGGAAGTTATTGAAAAGATTGATTTTGATGATTTTTGCGGGGTTAAATTTGGCCTTTGCCGGCGTCACAACAAGCCAAAGCGAGCTAGAGCTAGAAGCTGCGGTCAAGAGATTTCAAAGACTGCTTGACATGAAGGATATTAGCGAATTTGCCGTAGTACCTCATCACGTTTTCGCTGCTCAAACGGGAGTAAATTTGACGCCGTCGGTCACGGTAATCTTCGGCGCGCCAGGCGTACTTGCGCCGTTAATAGAGTGCGAACCGAGCCTTGCGCTAGAGCTTCCGTTTAAGTTTTTATTTCAAAAAAGAGAGGGCAAAACGGTCGTGAGCTTTGAGGATATAAAAAGCATCGCGGCTAGATACGGCGTCTTTGACTGCCACGCCATAGACGCGGCGCAGAGGCTAGAGCGCGTGCTTTTTGACGCCACCGTCAAATGAAAATTAAGCTTAATTTTTATATAATCGACGCTCATTAAAGGATATTTTATGTTACTTTTGAGCCCAGTTTTTTATTACGAAAAGATCCGCGAGAAATTCGCCAACTCCTACCTCGCCGAGGACACGACGCAAACCATCGTCGGTATCGACTGCGAGTACATCAGTAGCGAGCAGACCGATTTTGCAGGGCTTAAGAGCTATTTTAAAGCTCAAAAATTTGACGCGCCTTTTGCGGGGCTGTTTGGAGTGCTCGGCTACGGCGGGATAAGATATTTTGAAAAAATACCCGAATTTAACGCGTCGCAGTACGATTTCCCCGACTTTTTCTACGCTAACGCCCGCGCCTACCTACACTTTGATAAAAATAGCAAAATTTACACTTTTTACGGCGACCGCGAGCGGTATTACGATTTTCTCGTTAAATTTAGCGCAAATGACGAAGCGGCCGCCAAGGAACAGCGCGCAAAAAGGCAGAGCAAATATAAAATTTTAACCGATTTGGATGGCGAAAAAGCGCATTTTCTAAACATCGCAAAGCGCGCCAAAGAGTACCTAAAAAGCGGCGACGTCTTTCAAGTCGTGCTAAGCGAACAGCTAAAACTAGCATCGGATATGGATAGTCTTGACTTCTACCGAGCCTTGAGCGAGGCAAATCCGAGCCCCTATATGTTCCACTTCCCGACCCCGTACGGCGACGTCGCGGGCTCTAGCCCCGAGCTAGTCTGCGAAATCAAAGAGGGCAAGATCTACGTCGCGCCTATCGCAGGCACTCGCGGACGCGGCAAAGACGCGATCGAGGACGCCGCGCTCGAGCGCGAACTGCTAAGCGACGAAAAAGAGCTAGCCGAGCACAAAATGCTCATAGACCTAGCCCGCAACGACATCGGCCGCGTCAGCAAGCCAAAAAGCGTCGCGGTCAAAAACGCCATGCGCATCGTGCGCTACGAGAGCGTGATGCACATCGTCTCCGACGTCTACGGCGCGAAGGCGGACGATCTAGACGCATTTGACGCGGTCGGTAGCATCTTCCCCGCAGGTACGCTCAGCGGTACGCCAAAGATCCGCGCCATGGAGATCATCGCCGAGCTTGAGTCGTATAGGCGCAACGCATACGGCGGCGGCATAGGATTTTTCCACTTTAACGGCGACGCGCAAATGGCGATTTTGATTAGAAGCGCGATATTTGCGCGCAAATTTGACGCTAAATTTGATGCTGGCAGGCATAACCCGCACCTTGACGGAGCAAACGAGCCAAATTTAGAGGGTGGCGAGCTCGATGGAAATTTTGCCGAAATTTTCGTGCAGGCTGGAGCGGGTATCGTGATAGATAGCGTGCCGGAATACGAATATAAAGAGATTTGCAAAAAACGCGCCTCGGTGCTAAATGTGTTTGCGAAAAACGCAAGGAAGATTTGAGAAATTTGACCTGCACGTAGTGCAGCAACCTCTCACGTGCAGTGGGGTTAGAGATGGCTTGGGAGAGGGTCTGCCTCCGACAGTTACGAGCGCAAAGCGCGAAGTAAAGGAAGGCGACGCTCTACTTCACTTTGTTTGTAGCTGCAAGTAGACCGTAAGTAGAACCCCCCTTCCTCTCCCAAAAATTCAGTTTTAGAGAAAGTAAGTTTTTCAAATTTTGATATTTTCAAGGTGCGGGTCTCAGTGGGTAAAATTTGCAAATTTGACTTCAAATTTGAGCGTAAAACGATAAGGCGAAGTATTTTGAGATGGATTTGAATGTTGCGACGAAATTTTCGACCGAAGATAGAACATGTAGTTCATCGAGGGAGAAAATTTCTAGCTCATTCAAAGGCGCTCAAAAGACAAGCCGTTTAAAAGGAAGAAAATGATTTTATTGATCGACAATTATGACAGCTTCGTTTTCAACGTGGAGCAGTATCTACGCGAACTAACTTCTGAAGAAGTGCGCTGCGTGCGCAACGACAAGATCACTCTGGATGAAATCCGCAGGCTAAATCCGAGCAAAATCGTGCTAAGCCCAGGACCGAAACACCCGCAAGATAGCGGCATTTGCCTAGAGATTTTAAAAAGCGACATCGCCGCGCCGATCCTTGGCATCTGCCTCGGGCATCAGGCGATCGGGCTCGTTTACGGCGCCAAAATCAAACGCCTAGAAAAGCCCTATCACGGCAAAACTTCACTCATAAAAGTTAGCCATAAAGAGCCGTTATTTACGGGACTGCCGGACGAATTTGAGGTCATGCGCTACCACTCGCTTTACGTGGACGAGCTACCGTCAAATTTAGAGGCTACTGCAATGAGCGAGGACGGCGTAGTTATGGCGCTTAGCGTCAAAGATAGGCCGATTTTCGGCATACAGTTTCACCCCGAGAGCTACTTCACGCAGTACGGCAAAAAAATCATCGAAAATTTCATCAACTACGAAGCTGCGCCTGCGGCAGACGTCGCCAAAGAACCAAAGATCCGCCCGCTCAAGCCGTTTCTAATCAAGCTGCAAGAAAACGAGCGGCTAGACGACCGCGACTTTGAGCAAATTTGCGAAATCATCGCGAGCAAAGAGTACGAGATCACGCAGCTAGCGGCACTTTTGGTGCTAATCAGCGAAAAAAGCCTCTATCCGCAAAGCCTAGCAAGCCTCGCTAAAAACATCCTAAAATACTCGCAGACCTATCGCGATCCTTCGCCGATGATCGACCTTTGCGGCACGGGCGGCGACGGCTTTAAGACGATAAATATATCAACCACCGTCGCGTTTATCCTAGCAAGCCTTGGCGTAAAGGTCGCAAAGCACGGCAACAAAGCCGTTTCTAGCAAATCGGGCAGCTCAGACGTGCTGGAAATTTTGGGCGTTCATAGCTCAAATTCGCTCCTGCGACAGCGCGAGCTGCTAAACGACAAAAATTTAGCCTTTTTCCACGCGCCGTTTTTCCATCCGCTAGTAGGCGAGGTGCGCGAAGTGCGCCAGCGCCTAGGTATCCGCACGGTTTTTAACGTACTTGGTCCGCTGCTAAATCCAAATTTGGCGCTCAAAAATCAGCTCGTAGGCGTCTATCATAAGCCCGTTTTGCGCCTATATGCCGAGACGCTGCAGCTACTGGGACGCGAGCGAGCGCTAGTAGTTCGCGGCGAGGACGGACTAGATGAGATCAGTCTATGCGATGAGACGCGCGTCGTGGAGCTACGAAGCGGACAGATCAGCGAGTACAGCATCACGCCCGAGCAGTTTGGCTTCAAACGGGCGTTTCACAGCGAGATCGAGGGCGGCACGCCGGAGCAAAACGCTGAAATTTTAAAGCAAATTTTAAAAGGCGAGATTAGCGGGCCTAAATTTGACGTAGTCGTGCTAAACGCGATGTTTGCACTCTATGCCGCTGGCGTCGCTGATAGTCCAGCGCAGGCAAAAGAGCTCATCCTGGACGCGATAAAAAGCGGTAAAGTTTATCGCTACTTCGAGGACTACGTGCGAGGCGAAGCGTGACGCTGGTTAAAATTTGCGGTATCAAAACGCCTGCGGAGGCGCGCGATGTGGCGAGCCTGGACGTAGATTTTTTAGGTGCGATATTTGCTAAAAGTAAACGGCAAGTAAGCCTCGAAACGGCGCGCGAGATAGCCGGCATAACGCATGCGGCGGGCAAAAAATGCGTCGGGGTTTTTGCCGGTCAAAGCGACTGCGAGATAATGGAAATTTGCGAATTTGCCGCTCTTGACGTCGCGCAGATCCACGGCGAGGTTAGCTCAAATTTATACGCAAATTTAAAGGCGATGGGGCTAGAGGTTTGGCGCGTTTATAGCGTACTGGACGCGCTTCCTGCCGTCGATACCGCGCTTTGCGATATTCCGCTTTTTGATTGCAAAGGCGAAAATGCCGGCGGCAACGGCATCAGCTTTGATTGGGAGATTTTGCGTGGCGTCAAATTTGACTTTGGCATGGCGGGCGGCATCGGCGAGCATAACGCGCGCGAAGCGATCAAATTTAACCCGCGAGTACTCGATCTAAACTCAAAAGTCGAGGACGAAAACGGTATAAAATCGGTGGAGAAAATAACTAAAATTTTGAAGCTGATAAAGGTATAAATTTTGCTTGCGATGGATGCAAATTTACGCCTTTACCACCTAGTACAAATAAAATACCGCTCGTTTCAAATTTTCTCATTTTGCCAGCTTGCTGGTTGGTATGACCGCACCACATCCCAAATAAGCCTAATAAAAACTTAAAATGCTAAAATAAACGAAAATTTAAAGGATACCGATGAACACCAAAGCATATTTCGGCAAATTCGGCGGACAGTTCGTGCCCGAAACCGTGATGTTCGCGCTAGACGAACTCGAGGCCGCGTACGAGAGTATCGCAAAAACGGCTGAATTTAAAGCCGAGCTAGACGACCTACTAAAAAACTACGTCGGACGCCCGAGCCCGCTATATCACGCAAAACGCCTAAGCGAGCACTATGGGCATGAAATTTACCTCAAGCGCGAGGATCTAAACCATACGGGCGCGCATAAGATAAATAACGCCCTGGCTCAGGCCTTGCTCGCCAAAAAAATGGGAAAAAAGAAGGTTTTAGCAGAGACCGGCGCCGGTCAGCACGGCGTAGCGACTGCGACGGCGGCGGCATTGCTCGGCCTTGAGTGCGACGTGTATATGGGCGCTACCGACGTTGAGCGTCAGCAGCTAAACGCGTTTCGCATGCAGCTTTTAGGCGCCAGAGTCGTGAGCGTAGAAGAGGGCCTAAAAACGCTAAAAGAGGCCACTACCGCAGCGATCCAAGCGTGGGTAAACGAGATAGAAAGCGCATTTTACGTCATCGGCTCAGCCGTCGGCCCGCACCCGTATCCTAGGATCGTGCGCGACTTTCAAAGTATCATCGGCCGCGAGACCAAAGCGCAGCTAAAAGAACACGGCGTGCATCCGGACTACGTCATCGCCTGCGTCGGCGGCGGCAGCAACGCGATCGGCATCTTTAGCGCATTTTTGGACGACGCGGACGTAAATTTGATCGGAGTTGAGGCTGCAGGCCTAGGCGCTGATACGCCGTATCACGCCGCGACGCTAACGAAGGGTCGCACAGGCATCATCCACGGCATGAAAACGATCGTGCTTCAAGACGAATACGGCATGATCGAGCCGGTACATAGTATCTCGGCTGGGCTTGACTACCCGGGCGTTGGTCCTGAGCACGCGCACCTGCACGAGTGCAAACGAGCCGCCTACTACGGCGTCACCGACGACGAGTGCATAAACGCGCTATATCTAACCAGCCGCCTAGAGGGCATCATACCTGCGATCGAGAGCTCGCACGCGCTAGCGTACTTAGAAAAGCTCTGCCCGAATTTGACGAAAAAAAGCGTCATTGTCGTAAACGTCTCAGGGCGCGGCGACAAGGATATAAACACCGTGATGAGCTACGAGAAAGGAAAAATTTATGGCTAAGGTAAAAGACGCGTTCGCGGACAAAAAAGCAAACATCGGCTACGTCGTGGCGGGATATCCTAGCGTCGAAGCGACGAAAGAGTTTTTATTAAATTTAGACGGCAGCTGCCTAGATCTACTAGAGCTTGGCATCCCATACTCCGATCCGCTCGCAGACGGCAAGCTCATCGCGCAGGCTAGCTTTGAAACCGCCGCGAAGGGCGTAAACACAGGCGCGATATTTACCATGCTAGAGGAGTGCAAAGGCAAGATAAATAAACCGATCGTTTTTCTCGTGTATTTTAACATCGTGTTTGCTTACGGCGTAGAGAGGTTTATCGCTCGCTCAAAAGATGTCGGTATAGCTGGCTTCATCATCCCCGATCTGCCGTTTGAGGAGAGCGAGGAGGTAGCAGGGCTATGCGCTAAATTTGATCTTGATCTCATCCCGCTAATCAGCGTCACTTCGCAAAACCGCGCGGATAAAATTTTAAAATTCGGCTCAGGATTTGTCTATGCTCTGGGTGCTATCGGCGTGAGCGGCTCGCAGCGAGCAAGCGAGGAGCGACTAAAAGCGCTCGTAGAGAGTCTGAAAAAAAGAAGCGATCTGCCAGTAGCGGTGGGCTTTGGCGTGAAAAACAAAAACGATGCCGACGAGGTAAAAACCTATGCCGACGGCGCGATAATCGGGACCGAGATAGTAAAGCTCACGGCCAAATTTGAGGGCAAAGAGCTGATAAAGCAAATCAATAAACTTTTTTAAATTTAGCCGCGTTTGCGTTAAATTTAAGTATAATCAAAAAAATTCGTTTAAAGGACGGCGCGATGATGGACGTTGCGGAGCTTGGGATCAAGCATCTGTGCGAGGATACTCTAGGCTACAAAGTAGAGAGCGCAAAGAGCGCGGAAGGCGAATTTTACGGTTCGAGCTTGCCGATTTTTAAGGGTAAAGAGGAGTTTCGCTTTTATCTTTACTTTAAAAAAGATACGCTAAATCGCTTTGCCAGCGTGCTTCTTGGCATCGATAAATTAGCCGAAGACGAGCTAAGCGACATCTGCAAAGAGGTGGCAAATCTCACGATCGGCTACGCCAAAAATCTACTAAACGAACGCGAAGCAAACGCCTATAAACTAGGCACTCCCGAGTATCTAGGCAGGACGAGCTTTCACGTCAAACTAGACGACAAACGCGTCTATAAGATCAAAAATAGAACATTTCAAGTAGGATACAAAAAAATATGAGCGAAGAACTACAAGAGATAAATGCCGTAGAAACGGCGTTGCAAGGGGTTCAGGAGATGTTGCAAGAGCGCGGCGGGCTTTTTAAAAGCTACGACGAGCTGATGGATATCGGCGTGGATTTTATCTCGGAGCTCGGCACCACGACTATTAGCGTAAAGCAGCTCTTAAAGCTCGAAGTTGGCTCGGTAATCGACCTGGAAAAACCTGCCGGCGAGAGCGTGGAGCTTTTTATAAACAACCGAATTTTTGGCAAGGGCGAAGTAATGGTCTACGAAAAAAACCTCGCCATCAGGATAAATGAAATCCTCGACTCAAAATCCGTCATCCAATACTTTAAAAGAGAGCAATTATGAGGATTTTTGCTGCGCTTTTACTGTTTTTCGTAGCGCTTTGGGGTTCAAATTTATCCACATATAACGTCTACGAGCGCAGCGACCGCGTCGATATCATGCTTAGCTTTGATGCGCCTTATAGCGGAGCGATCCTGCAAGAGCGCAAAGACGGCGCGATAACTCTGCTTTTTAAAGACCTGCAAAACGATCAAAATATCGAAAAAAGCGTAAACTCAAGCATACTACAAGAGCTTTTGTTTGAGCCTAGAGGCCAAAATTTAGCCCTCGTGATAAAAAGCGACGCTCAGGTAGCCGTTAGCGCGTCAAAAACCACCGACGGCTTTGGCCTGCGTATACGCGTGACGCCTGAAAATGCGGCAAACTCAGCCGCCGCTACCGCACTCTCACCACAAGAAACTAGAGAAAATATAACCGAAGCGACGAATTTATCCAGCGATCAAAACGCATCAAATTTGACCGCGTCTGCTCAAGCTGCCGGCCTAAATTTAGGCATGCAAAACGGCGATGTAAATTTCATGACGCAAGGCATGGGCGATATGATCGATTATAGATATTACTCGGTTTTGGGCGTTTTGGCGCTACTTTTAGTCGTGCTTTTGTTCGTCAAGGCAAAGCTAAAAAACAAGCAAAAAACGATAAAAACAAAGCGCGAAAACGGCTGGTTTGAAAAGGTAAAAAGCGACGAAGGCGTGGAGATAATCTACGAAAAACCGCTTGATGCCACGAACAAAGTCGTGCTTTTTCAGCATCTTGACAGACGCTATCTCGTGCTAACGGGCACATCAAACGTGCTTTTGGATAAATTCGGCGAAGAACAGATGACGAGCGAGCAGGATTTCCAGAGCTTTTTTGAAGAAAATCAAAAAAAGCTAAACGCCTACATCGAAAACCGCCAACCTCTGGACGCATATAAAGATAAGGCGAGTATAGACTAAAATCGGATATAAATTTGGCTAAAAATGATTTAGAAATTTTAAAAGAATACTATGACGAAACTATTTTTAAATATATCCAAA